>NZ_JBPLBA010000220.1:0-8528 GCF_054039375.1 Desulfomarina sp.
GCACTCAGCATCATGCAGACACGGGAGATTACCGTGCTGGCGGTTGTGGACCAGGAGATGAAACTGCTCGGGGTCCTCCATCTCCATGATCTGCTGGGCAAGGGTGAATTCAGGTTTCTGATTTAAACCTAAATCCTGCACTTCAGAAAATGAGAAAATGACTTTTTATTTCAGAAGACTATGCCACTCTTTTGAAAGTGGTTGTTCACTTTTCAGGTGAACGTTCATTTCCTCATTTTCTTTGCCCTGCGGGATTGGCAATTTTACCGAATCTACTTCGTTTTCAATGGCTTGAAGTATACCTACACGTCAGCGCCATTGAACCTCGCATCTTCGGTAGGTAAGCGAAGACTCCGAACTTGCCAATTGCAGGATTTAGGTAGAAATATTTTCTGCGGATTCTGAAAAATCTGGTGGCAATGCGAAGCTCGATATCTTATAGTGGGACTTACAGTGCGGGAGCTTGGAGTAACCTTGCTGAGAGGGGTTTTACGAATAATCTGAACCCGACCGCTTAACCTGATCCGGATAATGCCGGCGGAGGGACAAATGAAAGTGACACACCGCCCCCTGCCGGGAGCGGTTTTTTTGTGACCACCCTAACTTAAGGGTGACTGCTGAACCTTTCACGCTCCCGCGGCCTTATCAGATAAGCCGTAAGGAGATTTTCATGTCTTGTATTTCCCGTATTTGCCGTATTTCCAGCATGTTTCCTGCCCCCCGTTCCTTGCTGTTGATCCTTTCGATACCGTTCACCCTTATCCTGTCATTTTCGGCTTTTGCCGGAACATCGACTCAAGCGCAAACTCTGACTGTCATGACCCATGACAGTTTCAATATCTCAAAAAAGGTAATCGCTCGTTTTGAAAGAGAAAACAAGGTCACTGTCCGTTTTCTGAAAGCCGGTGACGCGGGAGCGGCACTGGTGCAGGCCATTCTTTCAAAAAATAATCCTCTGGCCGACCTGTTCTTCGGAGTGGACAACAGTTTTATGAGCCGGGCTCTTAAAGCTGGTATCTTTTTGCCTTATTCCTCCCCCGGCCTTGCAGATATCCCGAAAAAGTTTCAGCTTGACCCGGAAAACAGGCTGCTTCCTGTTGATTATGGAGATGTATGCCTCAATTACGATAAAGCGTGGTTCGCAAAACACCGACTTTCTCCGCCAAAAGATATCAGTGATCTGACAGCGCCGGAATACAGGGGGCTGACCGTGGTGGAAAATCCGGCCACATCCTCACCGGGAATGGCCTTTCTCCTCACAACCATCGGCCGCTTCGGCGAAAACGGCTACCTGGAATTCTGGAAAAAACTGCGTGAAAATAATGTCATCGTGGCAAACGGCTGGGAAGACGCCTACTATGGTCATTTTACTTCCGCCTCCAAGGGTAACCGTCCCATCGTAGTCAGTTACGCTTCCAGCCCTCCTGCGGTTGTATACTATTCTGAAACAGTACTGAGCGAAGCACCGACAGGTGTAGTGGTCAGCGACGGTTCAACTTTCAGACAGATCGAATTTGTCGGCATTCTCAAAGGGACAAAGAAAAGAAAACTCGCGGAAAAATTTGTCGACTTCATGCTGGACCTTCCCTTCCAGGAAGATATTCCCCTGCAGATGTTTGTCTTTCCCACCAACAGCCGGGCAAAACTGCCGGAAGTCTTTGAAAAATTTGCAATCATTGCTGAAAATCCGGTCACGGTCGTCCCGGAGAAAATTGAAAAAAACAGGAGGAGTTGGCTTGAGGCATGGACAGACGCGGTTCTGCGATAAACCGACATGGCCGGACTCCATGGCTCGGTCACAAGAAACCAATGAAAATCCCAACTGCGGCAACACAACCCCCAGCCGAGGATTTTCAGATAAACAGGTCAGGCCCGCACGGATGATCCGATGAATAAACGGCCACATACACACTGGCTTCTGCTCGTCCTTCCCCTTCTTTTTCTGGTCCTTTTCTATTTTTATCCCCTGATAAAAATAGTACTGGTCAGTTTTGCGCCGGAGTCCACCTGGGAACCTGGTCACCTCCGGCAGCTTGTCAACTCAGCCGGCTATTTCCGTATCCTGCGCTTTACCTTCTGGCAGGCTGCGCTTTCCACCCTACTGACCCTGTTGTTCGCCCTGCCCGGCGCCTTCGTCTTTGCCAGATACCGTTTTCCCCTGAAAAACCTGCTCCAGGCGTTAATGACGGTGCCCTTTGTCCTTCCCACCGTGGTTACGGCTGCCGCCTTCCTGGCACTCCTCGGTCCGGGCGGTCTTGTCAACGACACCCTGATGCGCGTCTTCGCTCTTGACAGCCCACCCATCAGACTGGATCAGAGCGCAGCTTTTTTCCTGCTGGCTCATATTTTCTACAATTATTCCCTGGTCCTGCGTATTGTCTCCGGCTACTGGACCAGGCTGGATCCGCACCAGAAAGAAGCTGCAACCATGCTGGGTGCCTCTCCTCTCAGAACATTTTTTAAGATTACCCTCCCCCTGCTGATGCCGCCAATCGGTTCCGCGGCCTTACTGGTCTTTATTTTCTGTTTCACGAGTTTCGGAGTCGTCCTGATTCTCGGGGGGCCCGGCTGCGCCACAATAGAGGTCGAAATTTATCGCCAGTCCATACAGCTTTTCAACCTGCCCATGGCAGCCGCACTCTCCCTTATCCAGATCTTTATAAACTTCCTCCTCATGCTGCTCCATGCCCGACTGGGGCGCAACAGCAGAATCGGTTTTTTTTCCTCAACCTCGGGAGAAGCACCTGGACAGGCCGTGGGATTTCTCCAGAAAATCCTGCTGGCCATCAATCTTGCCTTTATGGTCATTTTATTGCTTACTCCTCTTCTGGCCCTGCTGCTGCGCTCATTTCTCGGAGACCACGGCCTCACCCTGGCTTACTACAGGGCACTGCTCACCACTCCACCGGATTCACTGTTTGTTGTGCCCCCCGTACAAGCCGTTCTGAACAGTATCGGCTTTGCCGTTCTGTCCATGGGCATGGCGGTTCTGCTCGGCCTTCTGGCCTCATCCTATCTGGCCCATGCTGGAAATAAAAAAAACAATTTCGTCAACCTATGGGATTCAATCATCATGCTCCCCCTCGCCACTTCCGCCGTCACCCTTGGATTCGGCTATATTATCACCTTGAACACGCCTCCCCTGAACCTGCGTGACTCCCTGGCTCTTATCCCTGTCGCCCATACCCTTGTTGCCTTCCCCTTTGTGGTTCGCTGCATCCTGCCGTCCATCCGGCAGATTCCTGAGAATATACGTGAAGCAGCAGCTCTGTCTGGCAACTCACCCCGCAGGGTATGGCGGAAGATAGACCTTCCTCTCCTCACGCGCCCCATCATGGTCGGGGCAGTTTTTGCCTTTTCCATCTCCATGGGAGAATTCGGGGCTTCCACCTTTGTCGCCAGGCCTCATACACCAACCATGCCCGTCGCCATTTTTCGTTTTCTGGGCCAGCCGGGCGATATGAACTATGGCCAGGCCATGGCCATGAGTACGATCCTCATGGCAGTAACTACCATCGCTTTCTGGCTGCTCGGGAAAACCGACAAAGAAGGAATGAATTCATGAGTTTTCTCCAGATCAAAGACCTCTGCAGCAGTTACGAAGGTACAGTTCTGCTGAAAAATATCACTTTCAATCTTGATGATGGAGAAATTCTCTGTCTTCTCGGCCCTTCCGGCTCCGGTAAAACGACCCTGCTTCGTATGCTGGCAGGGCTTGAACAGCCCGATTCAGGCACCATAATTTTCAACGGTTCCCCTGTCCACAACATCCCTCCCCATCGAAGACATTTCGGCATGATGTTCCAGGAATATGCCCTCTTTCCCCATAAAAATGTTTTCGACAATATCATTTTCGGCCTGGAAACCGGAAAACATGACAAAACCTGGAACAGAAAAAGGGTTGAAGAAATGCTTGAAATTGTTGGCCTCTGCGGCTACGGCCAGAGACGAATCAATGAACTGTCCGGAGGAGAGCAACAGCGGGTAGCCCTGGCCAGGAGCCTGGCCCCAAGCCCCAGACTCCTCCTTCTTGACGAACCACTGGGGTCACTGGACCGTACCCTGCGGGACAGATTGGCCGGGGAAATCAGGGCAATTCTGAAAGAACTGGGCCTCACCGCAATCTTTGTAACCCATGACCAGGCGGAAGCATTCAGTGTGGCGGATCAGGTGGCCATCCTTTTCAACGGCAGCCTGGAACAGATCGACAGACCGGAGACAATCTATACATCGCCGGCGAACTCCATCGTGGCTGCCTTTCTCGGGTTCAAAAATATCTTTTCAATTGCCGAGCTGACAAACCTGGAGGCGAGAGGTCTCAGGGAATATCTGCAATCCCTGGAAACAACCATCGCCAGCACTATTCTTATACGGCCTGAAGGAGCCCGACTCTACCTGGAGATGATTGCAGAAAAAAAACCGAAAATCATTCTGGCGGGAACAGTAAAGAACAGAACTTTCCAGGGTGCAACCTACAGGATCACAATTCTTTCCGGCCCCAGCCTGCTCCATTTCGATCTCCCCATTGAACCGGCGCCACCGGAACCAGGCAGGAAAATAGAGCTCGAAATCAAACCTTCGGCTGTTGTCCCTCTGAACTCTCACCGGTTCAGATCAGCGTAATCGATGAAGCCGCCGCAATTCCTCCAGTTCTTCCAGAAGCTGAAGAGCAAGGGCGCAGCCGGGCAGATTCACCCGGAGATCACGCTGGAGGCGCACCGTTGTCTGTACCCGCTTTATCTCGACAGCCGTAAAAGACCATTCAGCCGGTGCCCTGCCACCGGGACTGAGCAGTCCCTCGTCTATCATATCAAGAATCATCTCTGCTGTGACACCACAGAGACGGCAGAGATCGCCAAAGCTGTAACGACTGTCTTCATCAAGAACAGTACAGGTAATGGAAGTGCATCTTTCCGTCATCTCAAACTCCCAGCTTATTGCGCGGATTAACGGGCATGGTTGCCGCCATCCTGCGATACAGTTCTTTCTGTTCTTCCGTCTTCGGCTCAGGAACAACTATACGGAGGGTGACAATCTGATCCCCCTTTCTTTTCGCCGTGCACAGCCCCTTGCCTTTCAGACGCAGTTTATTCCCACCCTGCGAACCGGAAGGGATCTTCAGCTGAACCTTGCCCCCGAGGGTAGGAACAGTAATTGAAGCCCCCAGAGCAGCCTCCCAGGGAGTAACAGGAAGCTCCATATGAATATCCCGCTTTTCGGCTTTAAAAATCGGATCGTCGGCAAAGGCGATTTCCAAAAAAAGATCCCCGGCCGGTGCCCCACCGTAACCATCCATCCCCTGGCCTTCAAGGCGGATACGCTGCCCCTCGATAACACCTTTGGGGATGGTCACCTCAAGGTTACGGGCCTGCCCGCCACCCCGTGACAGGGTAATACTCTGCCGGGTGCCATGGTAGGCATCAGCCAGCCTGATTACAATTCTGGCATGCTGATCCTCTCCCTTCATCTTGAATGAAGTCCTCCCGCCAGCCGCACCATGGCTCCTGCCCCCGAAAAGGCTTTCAAAGAAATCACTGTAATCGCCGTCTGAGGCACCGGTAAATCCACCACCCCGAAACTCAAAACCATCCGACCAGTCCGGCGGCGGTTGAAAATCCTGGCCATGCTGCCAATTGCTGCCGAATTTATCGTAGGCCGCCCTTTTTTCCGGATCTTTCAACACTTCATAGGCCTCACCCAGGTCCTGAAATTTCTTTTCAGCACCATCTTCCTTACTGACATCCGGATGGTATTTCCTGGCAAGGCGCCGGTAGGCCCGTTTGATATCATCCTGGCCGGCATCCCGGGCGACA
The DNA here is from genome assembly GCF_054039375.1 of Desulfomarina sp. Taxonomy (NCBI): domain Bacteria; kingdom Pseudomonadati; phylum Thermodesulfobacteriota; class Desulfobulbia; order Desulfobulbales; family Desulfobulbaceae; genus Desulfomarina; species Desulfomarina sp. The sequence continues at coordinate 5,814 of NZ_JBPLBA010000220.1, forward strand.
CCCAGTATTTCGTAATAATCCTTATATTCCATATTGTTCCATTATCCTGTTTCCTCTCCTGCTGCTGAAGGTCGTGCCACCGCAACTGGATTTCATTGTCCTTCTCGCGGCTGGGCCATTCGTTCCAGCCATGCAGGATTAAAGCAAAATCCGATAAATTTCCTCTACCTGTTCCCATTCCCGACTACCGGGATTTTTTATCTCTTCGTTGACAACCCTGAATATCTTTGCCAGACCGACACTGATTCCACCCACCAGTTCCGGCAATTTTTTCTCAAGCAGATCGCTGATATCCATCCTCAAGGGAGGCAAGGTTGCCTGCTGCCGGAGAATTTCCACAAGGGAAAGCTCTTCATTTATATCTATAAACTCCCGAATGGCCTGTTGCAAGCCGATAGTTATAGGAATATCCTGATAATCAATAATATCCCGTCCATTGACACTGGCTGCAACCTGCCCCTGCAACAGCAGGGCACGTAACCGGTTACCGATAAAATCATTCAATCTCTTCACATCACTTTTGTCAATCTCAAGTCCGGACACCTGCCGAAACAATCTCTGCAGTTGTTTTACTCCCATTACCATATCGACTACCTCCTTACTTCAAAATACAGCCTGCTGAATCCGAGTCAGCCAGTTTTCTGACCGCAAGTGCAGTGAGTACCATGAGCCAGCCATTCATCACCATCTCCACACTGACAAATAAACCGATAACCCAGAGCCCGGAAACCGGCCAGCTTGATGCAATGATCACTGCAAAAATAATATTAATCAATCCCATCAACGTTGGCAGCAGCCACTTCCAACCGTTTTTGCGGCATCTGATGCCGTAAGCAATCCGGAGGGCTCCAATGAAGAGCATAAATCCCCCAAGCAGCAGGGTAAACACGGCAGAGGCCGCAACCGGATTCATCAGCACCAGGACACCCGCAAGAATATACAGCAGAGCTGTCAGTATATGCCCCATCTTCCCATGCCACAGATCCTCCTTTGTTCTGACTGCATGAACCAGGGCAAAAACACCTCCCACCAGCAGCAGACCACCGTAAAAAAGAACCGTTGCCAGGGTAACGGCAACAACCATTACCAGGCCAATACTTCCCGCCACCAGCATCGAAATCCCCAGAGCCAGCAGCCAACCCCACTTCTTCGGCAACTCCTCCAGGTCAACAACCACCAGTTGAAATGGATTCTTCATCAGTTTTTCAGCCATTTTCCCCTCCTTTTCCTTCCTCCAGCTCCGGTATTTCCCGGCCGGGAATCTACTCGGAAAATACCGGAAAATATAATTAATAAGTTGAAATTATATATCTTCTACTACCGGTCCATTAAAAATCTTTTCCTTCAGCTTTCTCAGGGAGTTCTTCAGACCATCCACAAATCCTGATCCGAATTTTCCGTCCCGGGTTTTCTTACGAATCTCCTTGATCTGGGCATAAAACGATTTAAAATCGTCTTTCCTGCCGTACCCGAGGGCTTCAGCCATGTCAATCTGATTTTCAGCATCATCAAGCAGGGTTTTCAGTTCATCATTTTCTTTTTCACTTCGGTCCTTTTTGACAACCAGCTTGTCGGCCTTCTCCAGAAGCATTTCCGCCCTGAGCAGGGGAAGCGGTATCACATTTCTGGTTATCACCATGGTTGAAAGCAACTCATAGAGGGACTGTGTCGCCTCCTCATATTTCTCAGCGTCAACCAGTTTGGCAACATTCTTTATTGTATCGGTGTACGCTGCCAGAGGCAGAGAAGTAATGACAAGATCTATCTCCGAAGCAAGATCAGCGAGAATGGCCCTGGCCTGTTGTACCTCACCGTCCTCAAGAAGACCTTCTGCGCTTTTTACCGCCTTATTTATCGTATCAGCGGATGCATAAAGATCGAACTCCTCTACTCGGACATCAATGGGGGCATTGGCCATTTCCGGTTCCCGTGCAAGAACGATTTCCAGTTTGCCCGCAGCCATGGCCAGACTATCCAGCGCCTCCTGTTTCTTTTTGTTTTTCAGTGCTTCAATAGCCTTGCCGGTCTGATCAAGAGCCATTACGGCTTCCCTGACAATGGTCTGTCTTTTGATTTCCACTTCCTTTCGAGCATCCGACTTCACCTGCTTTTCCACTTTCGCCGCAGCAAGCGAATCTTCCTTCTTATGCTTACCCTGACCTGCCTGAACTCCGGTACTGCAAAGCAGTCCAGCGATAACAAATGAAACCAGAACACGATTGCCTTTTTTCAATACGCTCATAAATTTCCTCCAATTCGAAAATTTTAATAAGAACAACACTCCGTTTGCAAGAGTAACAGCAAAACACGTACCAGTTTAGTTTTTCCTTTATTTACAACATATTATACATTTGTTCTGGACAGTATTTCAGAAAAGGACGGCCAGAATGGCCGGGGAGACAGCAGGAACACGGCCGGAATGGCCGCACTCCTATTTTTCATTGAGTTTACGACGGAGGGTGCGCTCACCGATCCCCAGCATGGCGGCGGCAAGCTTTCGATTGAACCCGGAACGTTTCAGGGCTGCGTCAATAAGGATTTCTTCCGCCTCCGCCAGGGTGGCGTCTGCGGGAACAGGAATATAATCAACATCTTTCCCATTCTGAAGAGAACCGGGTCGAGGCAGGAATTTCTGCAGAAACTCCGCCGAGATCTCCTGAATATTATCGGGGATACGGACAGCCAGCCGGGTCATGGTATTGCGCAGCTCCCTGA
>NZ_JBPLBA010000221.1:0-8341 GCF_054039375.1 Desulfomarina sp.
CCAACTCTGCATTATTGTAAAACATTCCGATTACCCATGGTAATTACTCACAGGTACCGCAGCTTTTCACGGTCTCTTTTGTCCGCATAGTAGGCTATAGCGAACAAAAGAGCCTGCAAAAATCTGCGGCACCTGTGAGCAATTACAGTTCAGAGGTTATAAAATCACATATTTGCTACCCCTGTGAGTAGTTACAAAAGACCTTATGTAAAATTTCCAATGGTACTAATGAAATATCACCGGCAAGTCAAGAATTTATGTAATTGTTTTCAGGCTCTCGTGCTTTTCAGTTTCACAACAGTCATCGCATTTTTCCTTTCCGTACCGGCACATGCCTTGAACTGTCTTACCCCGTTGAATCAACACGCTGAAAAAATAATACAACATAACCTGCCTGATTTAAGAAACAAGATGAAAAAAAAGAACCTGGTTCCAGGTTCTCCGATTTTTATAAGAATTTTCAAACACCCGCCGGAGTTGGAACTCTGGGTAAAAAAAGCACGAACATATGTTCTGTACAAACGTTTTACGGTATGCGACATGTCCGGGACTATCGGACCAAAGCTTAAAGAGGGAGACCATCAGGCACCTGAAGGATTTTACAGGGTGGGCGTTGAGCAGATGAATCCCTGGTCAAGACATCATCTCTCCTTTAATCTAGGATTCCCCAATCAATTCGACCGTTGCCACGAAAGGACAGGTTCCGCCCTGATGGTGCATGGAAAATGTAATTCCATCGGCTGTTTTGCCATGGCCGACTTCCGCATGGAAGAGATTTACACCCTTGCCGATGCGGCCCTTGCCAACTGCCAGGGATCTTTTCAGGTGCATATCTTTCCCTTCAGAATGACAAAAAAAAACTTGCTGATCCACCGGGGAAAATGGGACTCATTCTGGCTCAATCTTAAAGAGGGGTATGATATTTTTGAAAAAACACATATTCCCCCCACTGTCATGGTCAAAGGCTGCCGCTATGTGTTCGGGCAATAATCACGAGACCGTTACAAATTCGCGACTGTTTTTCCAAAGGCCCATTGCTGCCACAGGTTTTTGCAGGCTCTTCTTCGCTATAGCCTGTCTATGGGGACAAAAGAAACCGTGAAAAGCTGGAGTGCCTTTGAGCAATTACTTTTCCGCCAGTACCTCAGGATCCAACAGGCTTATAACCTTCCCCTGTACCCGGATCAGACCTTCGTCACTCATCTTCGCAAAAATCCTGGAGAGAGTTTCAGGAATGGTTCCAAGCAGGCTGGCAAGCTGTCCTTTGGAAATTTCCAGCCTTACCTCATCAGAACCACCCTGTTCTTCCCGGAGATACATCAGATATCCAGCAAGACGAGCAGGAACTTCCTTCAGGGAAAGATTTTCAATCTGCGTGGCAAAGCGACGCAGACGCATGGAGAGAACCGCAAGCATCTTGAGGACAATTGCCGGGTTTGCCTCCACCAGCCTGGTGAATCTGTCTCTCGGGAAAAACAGAGTCCTTGTCTTCACCAACGGTTCTGCTGTTGCGGGAAAAGGCCAGCCGTGAAAAACAGGAACTTCGCCAAATGGTTCACCGGGACCGAAAATATGAAGAATATGCTCCTTGCCGGCAGGTGACATCTTGAATATCTTTACCTTTCCCTCACCCACCATATAGAATCCGTTGCCCTCGTCCCCTTCAAAGAAAATCGTTTCACCTTTTCCGTAAACATTTTCTATTGCGATGGCGGCCAGTTCTTCCACATGGTTTTCCGGTAAACCTTCAAAAAGAAGGCTCATACTAATTATCTTTTTTTTATCCATGGATCTGCTATTTTTAAAGGAATCAGAGTAAAAAGCCATTGAGTCTGTCAGTATTTATCATTTGAATGTATACCAAAAGAAAAATAATTCATATAGACATGGACGCATTTTATGCCTCTGTGGAACAAAAAGATAATCCACGGTACAAAGGCAGACCTCTTATTGTCGGTGGCCGGCCGAAAGGCCGGGGTGTTGTTGCCGCCTGTTCCTACGAGGCGCGCGTTTTTGGCATCCATTCAGCCATGCCGTGCTCAAAGGCAGCCAGGCTCTGTCCCCAGGCTGTTTTTATTCGCCCCCGTATACAGAGATACAGGGAAATATCCCGAATGATCATGAAGATATTCAAACAATACACAGACCTGGTTGAGCCACTTTCTCTTGATGAGGCGTTTCTTGATGTGACCGTCAATAACACCAGTAATCCCTCGGCCACCTTGGTGGCCGAGCAAATTCGCAGTCAGATTTTTCAAGAAACCGGTCTGACAGCATCGGCAGGCGTATCCTACAATAAATTTCTGGCAAAAGTGGCTTCCGATGTCCAGAAACCCAATGGGATCACCACAATTCCTCCGGAACATGCTCATGATTTCCTCTCTTCCCTGCCGATCAGAAAATTTTTTGGAGTGGGCAAAGTAACCGAGAAAAAAATGACGGATCTCGGTATCAGAAATGGTGCTGATCTGCGTTCATGGGACAGGGAAAAGCTGGTGTTTCATTTTGGCAAAACCGGTTCGTTTCTCAGCGATATTGCGCGAGGAATCGATAATCGTCCTGTTCAACCGAACAGGGTCAGAAAGTCGGTAGGCAGTGAAACCACCCTTCCCCGGGACATCAGAGATATTGAGAGAATTTTTGAGATCCTGTCATCAATAACTGAAAAATTAGAACATTCCCTGTTGAAATTAGAGACCGGGGGATATACGGTAACCTTGAAAATACGCTATTCAGATTTTACTACCATCACGCGTTCCCGAACACTGAAGAACCCTGTGTTCAGCGGAAATGAGATCCGCCATTGTCTTCCGGAACTGCTGAGGATGACGGAAGCGGGAGCGCGTGATATCCGACTTTTAGGAATAACCATCTCCAATCTTACCATGGACAGAGGTAAAAAACCGCGTCAGCTCCTTTTACCCTTTCCGGGAGGTTATAAAATCATATAGTTGCTACCCTGCGAGGAGTTACCTTTAAGTCACCATTAAAAATTCAGGTAATTATTCTATTGGGACACCTGAACAACAATCTGATGCCTTTTTAAACACCACTTTTTTCCTGGAAATAACTTCAATGAAAGACCTAATTCTCTCGATTCTGAACATTTTTAAATATACCGGCAAGGTGTTCACTACCTTACGAAATCTTGTCTTTAATCTCCTTTTTGTCCTGGTCGTGATTCTGGTGATTGTTTCCCTGGTGCCCAGAAAAGGAATTCATGTTTCCCCCAACACAATCCTTGATCTGACACTCTCAGGAAATATTGTGGAAGAAAAAAGAGTCACTTCCGCCTTTGAAAAAATGTATCTGCCCGGCGGTACAGTCTCCGAGTTTGAGGCTGAAACACTCCTGCAGGACATACTTGACATAATTGATGGTGCCGCAGCGGACAAAAATATCACAGTCATGCGTCTTGATCTCAAACACCTCAACCGGGCTGGACTGAACCAGCTGCGTGAAATCGGCAGAGCATTGAACAATTTCAAGGCAACAGGGAAAAGAATTATCGCTGCCCAGGATAATTATACACAGATTCAATACTACCTGGCCGCCCATGCGAACACCGTAATCCTTAACCCGATGGGCACGGTTTTTCTCCACGGTTTTGGTGTTTATCACCTCTACTTCAAGCAGGCTCTGGATAAATTGATGGTCAACTACAATATTTTCAAGGTAGGAACTTACAAGTCCGCTCTGGAACCGTTAACCAGGGACAGCATGTCGCCGGAAGACAGGAAACAGACCAGGGAATGGTTGACTGCCCTCTGGCAGCTCTACAGTGATGATATAAACAAATTGCGCCCTCTAAAACCGCTTGCCATACAGAAATATACAACCGATATAGCAGCACAGCTGGAATCAACAGGGGGTGACAGTGGCGGTCTGGCTCTTAAACTCGGTCTGGTTGATAAGTTGCTCACCCGTGAACAGATTTCCCTCTACTTCACAAAAATAACCGGCAGGAATCATGATTCCCTGAAAACAAACCATATCTCATCAGAAAACTATCTGACACTGCTGCGAAACAGATCAAAATCGACTTTCAATCAGGATAAAATCGGGGTATTGGTTGCCGAGGGAAACATTGTTCCAGGGGAACAACCGGCAGGAATTATCGGGGGAGATTCCTTAAGCAAACTGATTCATAAGGCCAGAAAAGATAAATCAATAAAGGCTCTTGTCCTTCGTATAAATTCAGGTGGTGGCTCGGCATTTGCTTCTGAAATTATACGACAGGAGCTTCTCGAATTTAAGAAAAGCGGCAAACCTCTGGTTGTGTCCATGGGGGCCGTGGCAGCTTCAGGAGGATATTGGATAGCTGCAAATGCCGATGAAATATGGGCATCACCTGCTACAATAACCGGGTCTATTGGTATTTTCGGCGCAGTACCGACATTCGAAAAAACCCTTTCAACTTATGGTATTCACAGTGATGGGACTGGAACCACCCCCCTTGCGTCAGGGATCAACCTTGCCCGTCCCCTTTCCGAACCGTTAAAAGCTGCCATTCATCTGACAATTACCAGGGGGTACGATCAATTTATCAATATCGTATCCACCGGCAGAAAACTGGAAAAATCATACGTTCAGAAAATTGCCCGAGGAAGGGTTTACGATGGCAGAGCGGCCGTTAAACTCGGGCTTGTGGATAGACTCGGTAGTCTGGATGATTCTGTAAAGGCTGCCGCAAAACTGGCAGGCCTGGAAAAATTCAAAAAAGAACTTCTTCACAGGCCGGTATCTGTTCGAGATCTGTTTATCCGCTATCTGACCAACGGCCTGGGAAAAACGTTTTTTACAATAAAACGGGAAATACCGCAACCACTCCTTCGATTATTCAGTAACAAAATACCCGCCGGCGTAAAGGATCTTCTGCAGCTCAGTGATCCCTGTGGAATGTATGCTTATTCATTCATCGCTCCGGCACTATAAAAACTGATCTGCTCAGGCATGAAAGCCGAACTCATCCCTTGAATCATCAACACCTGAGCTCAGGTTCAAGGTAAGATCGACCCACTCCAATGGTGCATCCATGATTTTAAACCCTATTTCAACACCGCCATCTGTGTTTCGTCTTTTCCAGCACGGCTTAACAAGTAATTTATAATGTTTACCATCACCGGAAACAATGGTTGTATAGATGTGCTTCACTGCAGAAAAATTCTCAGGCAGAGCAGTCATTTTGATGCCACTGCATGAGATGTCCGCAACATCTCCACAGATTATTGAAGAACCAACAGCGATATCCCCGACAAACCCCTGTACACGTGTCCTGGTATTTCTTCGTTTAACTTTTCCAAGAAATCCGGCAAAGGAGTGTTTCTTAAGGACCGTTTCCATTCCATCCATGGCTTTCCTCCGGTTCAAGCAGTTTTTGGCTGGGAAAGAAATGCAACTTTCTCCTTTTAATTATGCACAGATTTCAAGAAAAATCAAATAAAATAAGGTCCTCCAGTCCGATTATGTATTGCAGTCTACTTTTCCGCCGGCCTGGCCACCGCCACCGCTGCCCGCCCTTCTATCAGATATTTCTGTATCAAACGGTCAAGTTCTTCTTTTTTTATCTTTGAATACTCATCTTCAATCGTCAGAGGCCAGTCCAGCTGTTCCGGATGAATCGAAGATCTCAGCAGAACCGAATAGAGCCAGTAACTGTTATTTTCGAGACTTTCCCTTATGGAGGTAAGCAAAGGTTTCCTTGCTCTTTCAAGTTCTTCATCTGTTACGCCATTTTTACGAAGTTCTCCTGCAATTCTGAAAATTTCCTTTTTGATCATCTCTTCACTGCCCGGTTTCATTGTCACATGAACTGCGAGAAAACCGTAATCCCTGTATGTTCTGCTGTTATCGCTGAACGCCTCCGGTGAATACGTCGCCCCCATTTTTTCCCTCAGTACCTTTCTTAAACGATCCTCAATAACTGAAGCAAGAAGATGAAATTTCCTGGTCCTGTTTATATCCCAGAAATCTTCTGTCAACCAGGCAACAAGAATAACTGATTTCCCGATTGAAGTCTGGACCCTGACCTCCTTTGTTTTCCCTTTTGGAAAAGAAATTGTCTCAATCTCCGGAATAATGCGGGGATACAACTTCAACCCTGAAAAGTATTCCTGGATACCTTCTATAATTTTCTTTCTGTCAAAATCACCAACAACGGAAATTTCAAGATCATTTTCAGGAACAAGAGTTTTGACCCATGCCGACAGTTGTGAAAAATCAATTTTGAGAACTGACTTCACAGGAGGCAAACCAAAATGAGCATTTCCCGTCGCCAGAAACGGGAGTATTTTCAAAGGAACAGCTCCGTCAACATCCTGTTCCAGTTTTTTATACATTTGAGCAATGTCGATTACTTCCGAGTCAAAAACAGTTTTTCTTACTGTTATATCGAATATATGGCTGTATATTGACTGAAGAAGAACATCAAAATCTTTAGTCAGGGAGTTGCCCCGCCAGAGGAATGATGACTCCTGAATACTGAACCCGATCTCTACCGTGCTTCCGGCAAGTATTTCATTCAGCTCAGACTTGCTGAATTTTCCTGTTCCCGATTCATTGATCACGTCTTCAGCAATCATTGACATGCCGGGCTGGGGTTCTTCCAGCTCTCCGGTCCCGAAACTGACTGTCATCTGTATTTCATTTTTCCGAAAATCGGTTTTTTTCAAGTTGAGAACCGTACCGTTTGCAAATCGAATGACTTCAACACCCAGTTCGGGGGAGTTGAATACCTGCCTTGGGGGAGTGATCGATTCCGGCGTCTTCAGGTAGGGAAATTCACCTTTTTTCTTATTTTCAAAAGCAGTTATTGTCTCCCTCAGGCTGTCCTGATAAACAGCTTGGATATCTTTTTTACCGTTCTCCAGTTGAACATCACCGGTAACTGAAACCAGCCTGCTGTCATGATTCCATATTTTTCTGAATTCCTGATGAATATCAGTGAGGGAAATTTGTTTTATTATCGGGCCGAAGAGATCTCTCTCCTGCTCCGCCGACTGCAAAACCCGATTACTGTTGATATGGCGAATGATCTTCCTGGCGATAAACCTGGAATCTTCGTTCTTTTCCTGCAAAACTGCCGCATCAAAACCGGCAAGGATTTCTTTCCTGGCTCTTTCCAGTTCATGCTCATAAAATCCGAAGCGAAGAGCCTGCCTGAGAATATTGTTGAGTAACTTCAGAGTTTCCTGCCAATGTGCCCCGTCGGTCTGAGCCGAAATTGAGCCATAGCCGATTCGCCTCTCAAGATCGCCATAATAAAACCCTGCCCCGGTATAGGGTGTTCCCGGTTTTTCAAGAATTTTCTGCAGACGGTATCGAATGATCATTGCGGCTATGAACCGTTTGATTTCCCTGGTTTCAAGGGCAACTGAATCATCATGGGGACTTTTATCCCATAATGATTCAATGGAAACATTGGTTTTAGCCAGCTCAGGTTCATAATAATAAAAAAACTCCTTTCCCCTGTGTTGCAGACGACCAAAATCGGGGCAGGCAGGTTTTTTACCTGCAGCACTCAAAGAAGAAAAATGTTTTTTTATGCTCTTCTGTACCTTCCCCGGATCAATGTCCCCGACGACGACCAGAACCATGTTTTCCGGCCTGTACCATGAATCATAGTAGGATTTTAAAACAGCTCTATCGGCAGTTTTAAGTATTTCTTCCCTGCCGATTATTGTTCGCAGAGGAATTCTTGTACCTCGAAATGCAAATGATGTGCTGGCGATATGAGTTCTGTAGATGGCGGAGTCCCTGGCTCTCTTTTCAGCAAGAATAACACCTCGTTCCCTGTCTATTTCTTTTTCCGGCAGGAGCGCGCCCCGGGCATAATCCGCAAGAACAAGCAACCCCTTTTCAAGATCCTGTATTCTTCCATCAGGAAGTACGAGATTATACACGGTCTCACTGTAACCTGTATGTGCGTTGGCATCTCCACCATAGTTCATCCCGATTTCCTGGAAATACTCGACAAGTGATCCAGGAGGAAAATGAATTGAACCATTGAACATCATATGTTCAAGGAAATGGGCGACGCCCCTCTGGTCCGGATTCTCATTCAGGGAACCGGCCTGCACGTCAAGATAGAGTGCCACACGTTTTTCAGGCTCATGATTTTCCTTGATAACATATCGCATCCCATTTTCAAGACGCCCACGCACCAGGTCAGGATCGGGTGAGATATCACTGAGTTCGTAAGGCCAATTATTTTGAAAACAGAAGGGAAAAGCTGCATCAGCATCCAACACCGTCAGAAAACAAATCAGTACCGCAAGAACTAAGAACTGATAATTTGATTCATCGATATATTTTTTCAATCTATTTCGTTTTTATAAAATTA
>NZ_JBPLBA010000222.1:0-4710 GCF_054039375.1 Desulfomarina sp.
GGATCAGAGCCGAATAGAGGCTTTTGCCCTGGAAAACAAGAATATATGATGTCAAAGAGCAATATAGTGGAGAAAAATCCACCTCCATCGTAATGATGGAAATAAATGTGAAACTCTAAACTTTAGCAATACAATGGAAATACAGAATATGCCAACCGCAAAAACATCTTTTTTATCCATTATTTTTATCTTCTTACTGTTGTTGCCGTTTTTACCTGCAAGAGCAAATGAAACAAATGCATGTAAAAAATACATAGAAACTGCCGGCAGACTGATCAAGGCAGATCATCATTTTGAGGCAAGTGACGCATTGCGAAAAGCAATTGATCTTGATGACTCAAGACACCCCTCCCTCCACATGAAACTGGCAGTACTTTATTACAGCCTCAGCCTGATTCCCGATGCGATAAGAGAAGGTGAAAAAGCGGTCAATCACAACCCATCCTCAAAATGGTTCAAATACGACCTGGGAAAATTCTATTTCGCCAACAACCAGCTGGACAAGGCAGAAAAACAGTTTACCACACTGCTCTCCCTGGACCCTGGATTCACTTTCGCTTATTATTATCTGGCCGAAGTCTATTTTCAGAAACAACGGTATGATCTGGCCTGGCTCAGCCTTTCAAGAGCACGATTTCTCGGATTCAAAGGAACTTTTCTTAAAGAAAAACTGCTGCCACTCACCCGGAAACCGACTGAAGACTTTGAAAAAACATCAGATGATAAACTGTTCAGATTTATAAAACTTCCATCCCGTGAAAAAGCTGAGGAGGTCCTGCAAAACATCAGGAGCGGAAAACTTTTCGAAAAGATGGAACTTCAGTTGAAAAAGGACCACCTTTCCGGTTTTGGTTATGGGATAATGACCCTTTCAGAACTGAAAAAAACCATTGCCGACACCCTGAAAACAAGCAAGCCATATTCTTCTCCCAAAATGATCAAAACCGGATCCGACTACCGGATCATGCAGAGAATAATGGCATTTAATCCTTCCGCCTGGCAGGCACTGACCGGTAAATCAGCCCGGCCCCCGTACAGGTCAGCACAGGAGGAAACTGAAAACCCTTCTCGGGAAAAACCGACCGCGGAAAACCGTTTTTCCGCCAGACTTGCAGCATTCTATGCCCTTGAAAACTGGAAAAATTCCTGGGAAAATGGTGATTTAAAAGCCTATTTTGGCGCGTACAGTGATTCATTCATGCCTGCGGATCAAACCAACCTGGCCAGGTGGAAAAAGAAAAGAGAAAACAGCCTGACCCTCCCGAAATTTATACATATCGATCTGGTTAATCCCGTCATTGAAATGATACAACCGGGGAAAATCACCATCACCTTTCAACAGATTTATGAATCTGACAGATATGCTGACAGGATCATTAAAAAATTGACTTTCAACAGGGAACCGGATGGCTGGAAAATTATCCGGGAGGAAACAGTCAGGAACCTCCCGGACCCAGGCTGAAGAGTACAGATTTCAACCCTTGAACATCCACCGGCCCGGCACCATTCCAATCTGGCCGGGTTTCATGGGTAATCAGAAAAACTCTTGAGTTCAACAAAAATGTCTGGTAACGATGGAAGGTTGGAATTTTATCTGGTCCGGCTCCGCCAAACTATGAATTCCGGTTCGGGTAACGGCCGGTTTGGAGCAACCGAGGAGTAACAGGTCCAATGGACAAGACGTTTACCATCATAGTTCCCGTTTATAATGAAGAGGAGAGTCTGCCCGCCTTTTTTGAAACCATGGAACAGTTTCTCAAGGTCAGCCCGGTTCCGACCCGTGTTCTCTTTATTGATGACGGATCCACGGATGAAAGCCCAGCTCTTCTCCGGCAAAGATGTGACACCGCAAGCCACCATGGGTACCTGACACTTGACCGGAATTACGGCCTCTCCACAGCCATCAAGGCGGGAATAGACAACTGCAGCACTTCACTCGTGGGTTATATTGATGCGGATCTGCAGACAAAACCGGAGGATTTTCTCCTCTACTTTCAATATTTTCCCGAATACGACATGGTCAACGGCATCAGAGCAAAACGAAAGGACAGCCTTATCAAAAAAATTTCCTCCAGATTTGCCAACAGTTACAGAAGACTGATGATCAATGACGGCATAAGCGACACCTGTTGCCCCCTGAAAATCATCAAAACAGACTGCGCCCGGCAGATGCCGTTTTTTACCGGCATGCATCGTTTCATGCCCGCTCTTGTCCAGCTGCAGGGGGGCCGTGTCATGGAAATCCCTGTCTCCCATTACCCGCGACTGGCCGGAACCAGCAAATACCACCTGCTGAATCGCCTTGTCGGACCTTTTTTTGACACCCTTGCCTTTCGCTGGATGCGCAGCAGATATATCAGCTATGGGATTGCAGACTGGTCCAGATGAATCAGTATTTTGTTTTCAGTATAGGGTTTCTCTCCCAGTTGCTCTTTTCCGCCCGGCTTCTTGTCCAGTGGATCAGCTCGGAAAAAGCAGGCCGTATTCTCTCCCCTCTTCTCTTCTGGCAACTCAGCATTCTCGCTTCATTTCTTATGATGGTTTATGGAATCCTCCGAAATGACCTTGCCATAATAACCGGCCAGGCCATCACCTATGGTATTTATATCAGAAATCTCCATTACCATGGTTTCTGGAAAAATATTCCGGCACCGGTCCGTTTTTTCGCCATCTGTTTCCCCGGCCTTGCCATTATCTGGCTGCTGAGTGGTGACAGCTATAATTTTCAGACCATTCTTGCAAACAGGGATATCTCCCGTCCACTTATGATCTGGGGAGTGACCGGTCAGTTTGTTTTTACCTTTCGCTTTGTTTTCCAATGGATTTATGCAGAAAGAAAAAAAGAATCACTGCTTCCCGTTGGATTCTGGATTATCAGTTTCGGCGGTTCTCTCATGGTACTTTCCTATGCAATCATTCGAAGAGATCCGGTTCTTTTTATCGGCCAGATTTTTGGTTTTGTCGTCTACAGTAGAAATATCATTCTTTGGACAAAGGAAAAAAAACAGACAGCCTGCGGAGATGAGAAATAATGGAAAATACAGGAAAACGATCCTTAACTCCGTATTTTATTGCCGCTCTGGTCACGTATTTTGTCCTGCATATAGTTCTTCGAGTCCTGGTCTCCGACTCCCTGGATTATGATGAAGCGGAGCAGGCCCTCCTGGGTCAATGGCTTCTGTCCGGGTACACGGAACAGCCACCACTCTATACCTGGATACAGTATGGACTTTTCCATCTGCTTGGTAAAAATGTACTGGCGGTCAGCCTGCTGAAAAACAGCCTGCTTTTTCTTACCTATCTTTTTGTCTTTCTCAGCGGAAAAAAACTGTTGAACAATGAACGGGCAGCCATAATGGCATCCTGCTCCCTGATCCTGATTCCACAGATCGGCTGGGAGTCCCAACGGGACATGACACACACGACCCTGGTGGTATGCGCCGCCGCCGCTGTTTTATGGACAGTTTTGAGACTGCTGGAAAACAGGTCTTTTTTCAACGCTCTTCTTTTGGGATTTTTCTGGGGTATCGGTATTCTGGCCAAGGCCAACTTCTTTCTCTTTCTCCTGATTCTCGGCCTTACCCTCCTGACTTTTCGCCGGGGAAGAAAGGTGCTGTTCTCAAGACAGTTCCTCCTCAGTGTCTTTATTGCTCTCTGCCTCAGCAGCCTTTACCTGTACTGGATGTATACTCATCAGGAGATCGTTTTCTCTGCAACCGGTAAATTCAAGCAGGCGGTTGAAATGTACCAGGTCAAAGGTGTCACAAGCTTTTTTATCAATACCTTTCTTTTTCTCACACCTCTCTGGTTTATCTACCTGCTTTTCTTTCCCACCGGTTACCTCGGAAAACCGGCACCAGGGCAAGAATTTTCCGCACGGTTCATGCTTCGCTACGGCCTTTTTTTTGTACTCGTTCTCCTTGTCGTCGTTCTCCTGTTCAAGGTTTCCTATGTCAAGGACCGCTGGATGCAACCCCTTCTCTTTGCAGCACCTCTTGTATTCTTTTCACGCTTTGATGTCAATACAGTCACCGAAAAACAGTTTAAGCGGTTTATTGGTGTCACCATTCTCTCTGCCGTTGCCGTTTACTGTGCCTTTACGCTGCGGGTCGTCGGTGCACCAATGACCCATCACTATTGCAGGTTGAATTATCCCTTCACACAATTAGCAAATGAAATCCGCAAAGACGGTTTCGACGGAGGTCTGATTATCAGCAACAACCGCTTTATTGCCGGAAACATGCATTTCCAGTTTCCCGACAGCCAGGCGGTTATCCCGGGTTATGCTTTTGAAATGCTGATCAATTCTTCACCGTTTTCACAGGCTGCAGTGATCTGGAAAATCAACGACGCGGCACCCCATATTCCCATGCAACTTGTGGAGTATCTCCAGAAAAAGTTTGATATCAATTCCATTGATTATCCTGTTATTGTCCATAAAGCACCCTATAAATATTCCACCCGGGACAAGGTCAGGATAGGAGTATTGCTGTTCCGCCTGCAGAAATAATCCTTCCCTCTCTGTTCATGTTTGCAAATTGTGTCTGTCCGCAAAAAGTCTCTCCGGCTCTCCCTCTTCTGATAACTCTGGCTATTGGCCTGTTTTATGTATAATATATCTGTTCACCTACGAAACTCAGTCTGTTATTTGTGAGTCTGGGGATTGGGCCTGTTTTATCAGGCGTATTTCAAAAATCACATTAGACTGAT
>NZ_JBPLBA010000223.1:0-11896 GCF_054039375.1 Desulfomarina sp.
GGGTAGCAATCTATTATCTCTGAGCTGTAATTGCTGCCTCCGTGAGTAGTTACACATTTTTCTGTTCACTGAGAAATTTTTCCAGCAGACTGATCGTGTCAATATCCGCTGGAAGCTCACGCAGCAGTAAAATCTGCAGTTCAAGCCAGTCACCATTGCGGACCAGTTCTACAATATCAGCCTTGAGCAGATTTTGGAACAGTTCTTTATTGTCATCGGAACCACCACCACGATTTCTCACCGCCTCGCGGACCAGAGCCAGCAGGTCGACAGTTGCCTCGTACTCCGGTCCTATTTTCTGTTCAAGCCACTGTCGTGTCTGCCGGGAAAGTGCGGGACTGCCCCCGCCGGTGGATATGGCCACCAGCATTTCCCCCCTCCTGAAATGAGCGGGAACATGAAAATCGCTCCCTTCCGGGTCGTCGGCACTGTTAAGCAGCACCCGAAAATGAACCGCATCCCTCTTCACAAGCGCCTGCACATCCGGTCTGGAAGTTGCGGCAAAGGCCAGGTACGCCCCCTGCAGATCACCTCCGGTAAAACCTCTTTTCAACCAGACCAGTTCCTGCTCAACAATAATTTTTTCCAGGGCGGCTGTAACTGACGGGCTCACAATCCTGATTTCTGCTCCGCATTCCAGCAGGCTGGAAATCTTCCTGAGAGCGACACCGCCTCCGCCTACCACAACACAGAGACGACCGGCAATGTTTAAATTGACAGGGTATAGAGCCATGCTTGTTTTCTTGTAATGTAACTACTCACAGGGGTAGCAATTATGTAATTTTATTACCTCTGAACTGTAATTGCTCACAGGTGCCGCAGATTTTTGCAGGCTCTTTTGTTCGCTATAGCCTACTATACGGACAAAAGAGACCGTGAAAAGCTGCGGTACCTGTGAGTAATTACCTTGTAATTTTCGTTTGCCGATCCGGAATCAACGGGGCCGGAGGCGATTGATCAATATGGTAATATCTCCATCACTTCTTCTTATGACCTGTTTTTTTGTGCCGATTTCAAAATCATCTTTAGCCAGCTCAAGGAACCGGGGCAGGCTCTTTCGCCTGGCATCATGGGCCAGATAAATCTCTCCTCCCGGATTCAGGCAGGAACCGAAGAGGCCCAGCAGCGGCTGAAAAAATTCTTCCCGGAAAAGGATTTCGGCACCGGCAAGAACATCAAAAGTGCCGATCTCACCGGGATCAAGCCAGTCGAGGTGGGCAAAGCGAATTCCGGAGAGCTGAGACGCAGCACTACTGACTTTCTGAAAATCCATGATAATATCTTCATAATCGCTGAGGGTTACATCAAAACCGGCGGCTGCAGCCGCCAACCCCGGTGCACCCAGTCCCGCGCCAAGTTCCAGCAGCGTCCGCCCCGTGCAGTTTTTCTGTCCGGCCAGCACATAAGCCAGAATCATGGCCGAATCCCACAGCCGGATCCAGAACGGAAATTCGGACACATCTGCAAAAGGATCCTTTCCGGCGAGAAACTGCTCAAGATCGGCAATTTTAAGAAGGCGTATCTGTTTTTCTCCGATCTTCAACCGGTCAAAAGTCAGTTTGTATTTTTTCCTGATTTTATTATAAATTTCCCGCTCTTTTTCGGGAAGTGTCCTTATATCCATTTTTTCAAATCCTTTTTAACCCGTTCATCCGGCGATAAAAAAAGTATAACAAAAACCTGCGGCAGCAAGCATCAGGCAGTAATAACCAAACCATTGCAGCCTGTTTTTACGTATTATGTCAAGTAAAAGTTTAATTGCAAAATACCCGGAAACTGCTGACATTGCAGCTCCCGCGAAGATATTGGCGAATCCGTCCGCAGTGGGAGGATTATTGACAAGATCCCCGAACTGCAGAACCGCTGCACCGACAATTGCCGGAATAGACATGAGAAAGGAAAACCTGGCGATTTTTTCCCGGTCGACACCCAGGAGCATCCCGGCAAAGATAGTTGAACCTGAGCGGGAAAGTCCCGGCAATATGGCACAGGCCTGAGCACACCCCACAAGCAGACTTCGAGACCAGTTCATCGGCCTGTCCCTCTGGGGCAGATACCGGGTAATGATCATTAATATACCTGTCACAGCCAGCATGGAATAGACAATCAGAATATTACCGAACAACTTTTCCACGCTGTCCTTGAAAAAGAGACCGACCACAACCGCAGGCAGGGTAGCTGCAATGATATAAAGATCCATCATCAGAAATTGCAGGACATCCTCTTCACGATTCCCGCCAAACCAGGCAAAGGGAGCCTTGACCATTTCCAGCAGTTCCCTGCGAAAAACAAGAACAACAGCCAGAAGCGTTCCCTGATGAACAAATACATCAAAAACCACACCCTGATCCTGGAACTTCATCAGTTGGGAACCAATCACCAGATGCCCGGAGCTGGAAATCGGCAGAAACTCGGTCAGCCCCTGGAGTGCTCCAAGAACCAAAGCTTTTAGTAATTCCAAAACAAAAAATACCTCATCAAAAATTGAAAAAACCGGATGCCCGGGAAAAGGCAAAAAAGTAACTCCTCACAGGGATAGCAGCCATATGATTCTATTACCTCTCAACTGTAATTATTTACAGTTGCCACAGATTTTTGCAGGCTCTTCTGTTCGCCCTACCTATGCGGACAGAAGAGACCGTGAAAAGCTGGGGTACCTGTGAACAATTACAAAAAAAAAGGCCGGTTGATCTTCGACCAACCGACCACGGAAAATACTTAAATTTCCCTACTCTGTCAATTAACAACCCTCAACAGCACTCTTCTTCTTGGGCGGAGTGACTTTTACCTTGTCTCCTGCCTTCAGTTTATCTGCTTTTTTACAGGTCATGGTCACCTTGTTTCCGTCAACGGAATCAACTGTACACTTTACTTTTGCAGCAAATCCCAAGCCTGCGGAACTAAGAGCAAAAACCAGAGCCAATGCAAGAGTTACGATTTTTTTGTTCATTGTCCTTCTCCTATTTGCTTGATTGTAAGCGCCCACCAGGTACAGACAGGAAAACACTCTGTAATCTCTGAATGTTATCTCATAAATCCACACCCTGGCAAACACTGGTAACATGGAAAAACATCCCAACTGAAGAGTACTCTGGAAATTTAGAATCTTCAAAGTACCCTGAGAAACAATCCATCCAACGGAGACAGTGTATTGTATTTTCCTGTCAGGTGCAATAGGGATTGCTTAATTAAGAAGACTGTTAATGTCTTTTTCCAGCACGGAATGTTCCACATAGCCAATATAACTTTTTACCACATTCCCAGACCTGTTTACCAGAAATGATGCCGGAATGGTGTAAACACCACCAAAATCCATATTTGTCTGCATATCTGCCATCAGAACCGGATAGTTGATATCCTTCGCCTTCACAAAGCTGCGAACTCTATCCATTCCCTTTTGATCTACTGAAAATCCGATAACAGTAAAACCCGATTCAGCCAACCGTTTCTGCAGATCAACCAGAACAGGAACCTCCGCTTTACATGGAGGACACCATGTGGCAAAAAAGGTGATATAAAGGACCTTTCCCGTAAAAGCACTGCTCTTTACCATACTGCCGTCCTGAACGCTCTTCAAGGCAAACTTCGGCATTTTTTTCGCAGCCCGCGCCGGTGACGCCGTCATCGAAAAGACAGTTAATACAAGACAGGCGGCGAAAATAGACAGCATGGTTTTACAATTTTCCATATTTAACTCCGGATTAAAATTCACGTAATTGGTCACAGGGGTAGCAACTCTGTGATTTTATTACTTCTGAATCATACGCCTCAGGTTCGACTATAATTACACCCCCGGAGGCTGCTGATGCACCTGGTCTCCAATTTCTCAGAAGCACCTCATATTTGCCATTTTCATCTATATGATATATCTTTGCGACAAAATATTCCATGTATCAGGAAAGTCAACACCTCCTGGGGAGCCTGTGAGTAATTACGGCTGACTGAACAAAGCGTTACTGTACATGTGGAGACGTACCGATTATACTCCAGTGTCATCATCAGGAACCAACTTTCTTTTTTCGCTGCACAACACGGAAAACCAACCATATATATTATTTTGTGACCAAGGACACCCATGCACAACTCTCAGACCGCTCCCTTTTTCAAACTCTTTTTTTTCATTTTTTTTATCTCCACCCTCTGCCTCAAACCGGTGAACTCCAGAACCGAGATTATCGACAAAGTGGTCGCAGTTGTCAATAATGACATTATAACACTTTCTGAAGTCGAACAGGAAGCCGAAGGACTCTACCGGGCTATTGCCCAGAAAAATTCAGGCGATTCTCTCCTGCAGGCCCTGGACAGGGCAAGAGAAAAAACCCTGGATGCCCTGATTGACAAGAAACTGATCATCCAGAGAGCAAAGCAGTTTCACGTCTCCGTCAGCCAGAAGGAAATAGACAATGCCTATGAGCAGGTGAGGACCCGTGCCGGCCTGGATAAAACCACCTTTAAAAAGAAACTGAAGGAATCGGGGATGACGGAGAAAATGTACAGGTCAAACCTGGAAACACGATTGCTGCAAAAAAAGCTGCTCAGTTACGATGTCCGTTCCAAAGTAGTCATAACTGAAGCAATGATTGTCGATTACTTTGATGAACACTACACAAAGAAGGTGAAAAAAGGCAGTTTCTATCTCCTGCAGATTGGTTTCACATGGGACGACACCGGCGATCCGCAGAAAGACACCGAGAACAGACAGCACGCCCGCAGAACAGCCGAAAGGGTCCATAAGCTGGCTCTTTCCGGTCAGAAATTCAGAAAACTTGCAAAAAAATTCTCGAGCCTCCCCTCGGCCGGCGACGGTGGTGATATCGGCATATTCACCCTGGATGAAATGGCCCCCGCCATGCGTAAAGCCGTAGCAGACCTGAAACCGGGAGCAATCAGCGACATTGTCGAAATCGGCACCAGTTTTCAGTTTTTCAAGCTGCTGTCCGGCAACAAAGACGCTATAATTGTCACGGCTTCCTACGAAGATGTAAAAAAAGAGATAAAACAGAAATTGTATGAAAAGAAACTGAAGGAAGCGTACTCCGACTGGGTAAAAAAACTGAAGGACAAAGCGTATATCCGCAAACTATAGGATGCCTTGAAAACCAATAAAACCATATAATATTAAATGCTTATCTTAATCACCGGGAATTAAAACATGTCACTTGAAACCTCCGACACAGAGTATATTTCACTGGGCGAACTCCTCCACCGGACCCGCATTGAACAGGGGTTTGATCTTGATCAGGTTTCGGTTGAAACAAAAATAACCATAACCAACCTGACGGCCATGGAAGAAGACGATTTTGAAACTCTTCCCGCCGAGGCATTTACCCGTGGTTTCTACACTCTCTACGCGAAAATGCTTTCCCTTGATCCGGAAGAAATCCTGCAGATATACACCAGGGAAAGAAATGCACACTCCGGCAAAACAGCACGGGCAACCCCTCCTCCCAACAAACTGGCTCAACAGGTCGGCAATATGGCCGAACGTCCCTCGGTTATGCCGGTCTCCTGCGTGGGGCTGACCATCCTGTTCATCCTGTTAGGTGGCGCTTTTGTCTGCTGGTACTTTTCCTGGAACCCGGCCACCTATCTCAGTGAGAAACTGCGGGCATTTCAGAATCAGGACGTTTCCACCACGCTTGAAGAACAGCAGGTGATGAATGATGCGGACAGTCCCTCGTTCACAGTGGCGGAAATCAAGACCTCCCCCGATGAGACAGCGATTCCCATCCAGGAGACTTCTCCTAAATACAGAGTCGAAGCTGTTTTCACCAATGCAGGACCCATTACAGTTAAAATTGACGGAGAATCGCCCAGGAAACTCAACTTTGCACAGGGAGAAACCGTTACCTGGGAGGCTGATAAAAAAATGGAACTTATCCTGAACACTCAGAATCTTCCGGAATTAACTCTCAACGGCATCCCCATCTCGTACCCTGAAACCGATGAAAAGCAGATAACGATCCAAATTCCGGAATATCTTCTCGACCAGTAATGTCCGCAATCTCCAGGGAAACGGAGGCCATTGTTCTTGACAGTTTTGAACATGGCGAATCGGATATCATCCTTACCCTGCTCTGCAGGGACAGAGGCAGGCTTGCAGTTATTGCCAAAGGCGCCAAGCGAAGTAAAAAACGTTTTGTCAATAAACTGGAACTGTTCAGTTTTCTTCACATCACCTACAGAACCGCGGCCAACCGCGACCTTGGCTTTCTGGCGGAAGCTGAGCTGCATACCGGATTCCTCAATATCCGTGGTAATTACGAACTCTACTGCATGGCATCAGTGCTCAGGGAATTCCTGCTCCTTGCAATCCGCGAAAATATAACTGACGACAGATTGTTTCGCCTGACACTCTGGGCCCTGCATAACATGGACCGGAATAACCAGGCCGGGGCCATTCTCGCTCTTTTTCTGATTCATTTCTACGACTGTATCGGTTATCGCCCGGATTTTACCGGCTGCAGCCGCTGCCGACATCCCCTGCAGGACAGGGACAGATACTGTTTTGACAGCATGGCAGGAGGGCTTGTCTGCACCGCCTGTCTCGTCCCGGAAAAACGACACGCAACCCTCTCCCGGGGCACTTTAAAAATGCTGGCATCGGCCCAGAACAGATCACTGGATAAATTACATAATCTTAAAATTTCAGGAAAAATACTGAAAGAAACACTTGGAATCCTGCACGGTTACGGCAGGCATATTTTTCAAAGGGAAATAATATCCTGGAAACTGATCCAGCCATATCGAGGGTATTAAAGATAACGAACTTCCCCGCTGTATTCGGTTTTTTCAAAACCATCATCCAGCCGAATGATCAGGCCACCCGAAAGATCAATCCCGAGCACCTCTCCCTCGTACTGGGGCGCCTCCATCACATCAAAACCATAACGCACCCGCCTGCCGATGGTGTCGGACAGCTCTTTCCATCTCCCAAGCAACAGATGCTCCCCGCCACTGCCTGAAAATCCTTCTCCCTTCAGCTGACAGGCCTCTTCATAGTGAAGCAGACCAAAATACCAGGCCAGGCGGGCGAGAAAAAGGGCCGTAAATGATGATAGATCAATCTCTCTCCCCAGGAGTTCAGCCAGCGAGACAGCGGTCGGTGACAATTCATCAGGGAACCGGTTATTGTTAATATTTATACCAAAACCAACAAGATTATATTCTTCCCCTGTCTCTTCCTCGGTGAATGTTTCCACCAGAAAACCTGCCAGTTTTCTGCCATCCATCAGAACATCATTGACCCAGCGGATCATCGCCGTTTCCGCCCCGCACTCACGCACGGCCTCACAACAGGCAAGGCCCGCAGCCAGGGGTATAAAGGTCCGTGAAACGGGCAACAGAGTGTTGGCATGGATCAGACATCCCCATACACCGCCGGTGGGCGCATGCCAGACTCGGGCAAACCGCCCTTTGGACGCGCCCATGGAGTCAGCCAGAATCACGGTACCATTGCGAAACGATTTCCCGGCTGCAGCAGTTTCCCTTATTTTTTTTCGCCCATGGGTCATGGCCCGTTCAAGAAAGACATGACTCTCAATATGTGAACCGACAAATTTCCCATAGCGGGCGACTATAGCTGCGTCTCCCGGAAATTTTTTTTTACTCAACATATACTGATTCAGAAGAACACTGACTTCTTCCGGCTTCGGGTTGTTTACAGCAGTCATCTTATTGAAAAGGTTCCCGGATTTTCTTTATCAGGCTGAGCTCAATGATCACTGTCCCATTCAGCTTTTACACGGGTAATGATTTTCCGGATCAGGGGTAGTTTTTCCGGCGCACAGACTCCGATCAACGGTTCTCCCTGCTCCACGGACACACCTGGTTGAAAATAAATCGAATGGATCACCCCACGCTCTCCCGTATAATAAACCGGAGTATCCCTTTTCATCAGAGACATGGTAAAGAGCTCATCACCCTGACCAATGGTCACCGATCGGGCGCCTTTCTTTTCAATACGTGACTGGACATCCAGGGCAAAAAAATATTTTGCCGTTTCCGGTGCAGGAAAGAGAGAGAGTACCTCCTTGAGAATATTTTCGATAATTTCCTTTTTCTTCATGGGATGCCTGATGGTCAGCAGTTTTGTTCCGGCTTCGACAAAACATCCATCAAGTTCCATGGCAATGGTATCAACAGTCCCGTTTATTTTCGCAGTGATTATCTTCGGGTTCCTTTCCCTGTTGATCTCATAAAGTGCTGTTCCGGGAATCTGCTTCCATTCACCGGCGGGGGCGTCCACTTCCTGTCCCTCGCCGACTTTGAAGGTCACCCGACCGGTATGAATGGCATGGACATCAACATAATCATACGGGTCATTCCTGTATTTACTCAATAATTCATCAAAATCCAATTCGTTCGACATGACACATCCTGTTGTAACTGATCAAGTGGTTTTTTTTACTGCCTGTGTAATTTCCCACAGGTGACTGCGGGTAATGACAAAATTTTCATGCAGTACAGAGGCATTACGTTTATACTGAGATAGTTCTTCCTTGACAAGATTTACTTTTATGACGACTCAAAAACAACATGCCCGGCACAACATCTTCCGACGATAAATGATAAAGAAAACCCTGCTCCTCCTGCTTTTTATCCTGACACTGGTGTGCTGTAGCATTCTCGGGCTCTTTTTTCTGCCCTCTTTCACCGATTCCTGGCTTATACCGAGACTGACCGAAAACCTGCCCTATGCCACCAGGGAAATCAACCTGCTGCGTGTCTCACCCTGGCAGCTTCACGGTTCGGTTATTCTGGCCGATGGTGAGCAGGAACGGCTTATTCTCCCCGACATCAGCCTCCATTTCAGCCCGACAGCTCTTTTAAACGGTGTAATAGACAGGATTGAGATTAATGGCGGAACAATCCACCTGCGGGTGAAAAAAACAAAAAAAGAAAGAGTCGACGAAAAAACAGTGACCGACTACCCCCTTCTCCTCCCCGCCATCTGTAACAGTCTTTCGGTAAAAAACAGTACCATTTTTCTGCACACTGAAACCCGAACTACCTTTTTCATGATCAATGGAAGCGCACAGACACGCTTTAAATCCACCGATACCGGCAGAAAACAACTCCAGGGGGTGCAGGCAGAAATCGAACTTGACGGATCCCTGCCCCTGACAGCCGACTTCCGGGTGAAGGAAAATCGAAAAGGATACGCCATCCACGTCACTGCAACCCTGCCGGATATCGGCCCGGCAACGGTTTCCGTTCCTTTTCTGCACGGATATTCTTCCACAGGCAGCCTGTTTATGGAGGGAGACTTTGAAACAGAGGGAATGGAGGCAATCACCAGGGCGGAAATAAACGGTACAGCGACAGACCTGCATATTTCTTCACCGCATGGTTCTCTTGACAGCTCAGCCGGAAAACCGGTCCTCATCCAAATCCGGAAAAAAGAGAATAAAATTTTCTCCACTGTCCGGGGACTCAATTTCTCCGGAACCACTTCGGGATCTGTTGATTTGACCGGAGAATACGATTTGTCAGACAACAGTTTTTCCGGTTCTGTCCATTCCCGGCTCCACTCACCCGAGATTCCCATGGCAATATCGTTTTCCGGCAGACGGATCAAGCAGCGCACAACCATCAGGTTTACCGCAAAAACCGAGGCCCCGTCGGGCGACAAAGCCAGCTCCATCACCGTGAGTCCAGTAACGTTAAACGGGGACTTCACACTGGAAAAAGACCATCTAAACGGTTTGGTACAGGGAACCGCCCACAGCCTGCTGATTAAAAAGAAAACAGCATTAAAAAACATCTCCTTTTCAATCCCTGTTCACTTTCCCCTGCCGGAGAAAAAGAAATCAACGGGCCGTTTTTCGGTCGATACCGTCAGCTACGAAAACACCACTGTTGCCGGCCTTGAAGGCAGCCTTGGCTACACCCGGAATGGTGCTGTCTTCACCGTCGGCGCAAGAGCCGCCTTTCAACCGGACCTCTTTCTGCAATGCGAAGGGACCTTCACCCTCCCCGCCCTTCTGGCAGGAGAATGCAGGCTGCTCGAAACTGAGGTTGATTCGGCGTCACTGCCTTCCTTTATTACCCCGCCGCCGGAAATGAGTTTCAGTGGGACAATACAGGCTGCAGCCCGTTTTGCAGTGAAAAACTCCATTTTCTCCGGCAGTGCTCAGACCAGCCTGAGCAATGGCAGATTCGCACAGGGTGAAACACGGCTGGAAGGGATCAATATTAATCTGACCCTGCCGGACCTTCCCCATTTCCGCAGCAGTCCTGGCCAGCTCTGCACCGTCGATTCAATATTATTGGGAAAAATCAGCTTAACGGATAGTCACATACGTTTCAGAATTGAGGACAGTCAATCCGTTTTCATAGAAAAAGGCGGATTTTCATGGTGCGGAGGACAGGTGGAAAGCAGTTCTTTTCGCCTCTCCCCAACTTCTGAAAAACTGAAGACCACCCTCTATTGCGACCGGCTCAAGTTTACGCAGCTGCTCGACCAGTTCGGTATAAAGGACACGGAAGGAGAAGGATCCCTGAACGGAAAACTGCCTGTAATACTGTCAAAAAAAGGCATTACCTTTGATAACGGTTTTCTCTTTTCCACCCCTGGTCACAGTGGTATTGTCCATTTCAACAATACCGGACAACTGCGTGAAAACATGCCGGGTATTGACCAGACACCATACCTTGATTACTCTATGCAGGCACTGGAAAATTTTTCCTACAACTGGACCCGGCTGACATTCAACAGTGAGGCGGATAACCTGCTGATCAAGATGCAGCTTGACGGCAAACCTGCCACACCCCTGCCGTTCGGTTATAAAAACGGCAGAATTATCTCCACAAAACAGGGAACAGGGCTGCAGCACCCTGTACGGCTTGATTTAAATTTTCGCCTCCCGCTCACCGAGCTTTTCCGGTACGGGAAAAACATGCAATCCATAATGGAGAATATGCAATGAAAGCGTTTGTACCTTTTTATCTTTTTTTCTTCATTTTGACTGGAACAACTCTTTTTTCCTCATGCACCAGGCATGAAGTCGAACTGAAACCGGTTGAGATCAAACCCATCCATATCACCATCGACATTAATGTAAAAGTCGATAAAGCACTGGATGACTTTTTCGGAGATCTTGATGAAGTTCAGGCCGAAGAATAAACCGGCATGGCCGGACCTTATGGCTCAGCGACAAAAAGCTAATAAAAATCTCGACTGCGGCAATTCAACCTTCAGTTGCGGATTCTCAGGTAAACCGGCATGGCCGGACCCCATGGCTCGGCGACAAAAAGCTAATAAAAATCTCAACTGCGGCAATTCAACCTTCAGTTGCGGATTTCCGGATAAATCGTCTTGATTACAAGATACAAGAATCAGAACAAGTGAGGCATACCATGTTAAAAAAAATAACAGTGCTGTCCTTTTTCCTCCTTCTACTGGCCCCGTTTTTCCTCGCCCCGACACCGGCCGGCGCAACCAGCGTCAAGGAAGTCAAGGCCCGGATGATCGCCCGGATCCCGGCAATCAACAGGTTAAAGAACAGGGGAATTGTCGGTGAAAACAACCGGGGATTTCTTGAATACAGAAGCAACAGCAAAGAACAGAAAGAACTGATCAACGCCGAAAACGCGGACAGGGCACTTGTCTACCGGATTATCGGCAAAAAGCAGGGCGCATCACCCGATCTTGTCGGCCGGCGCCGGGCAAAACAGATTGCCGGAAAGGGCAAAACCGGACAATGGTTCCAGAAAGAAGACGGCAGCTGGTATAAAAAATAATCTCCATTATTACAATAGATTAACAAAAAAACAACCTCATCTGCAGGAACAGTTGGATGAAAAACAGTTTCCCCAGAGATACACTTTTTCGGGTCGACACCATCAATGAAGATTTTGTCTTTAACGAGCAGGTGGTTGAGGTCTTTGACGA
>NZ_JBPLBA010000224.1:0-3842 GCF_054039375.1 Desulfomarina sp.
AAATGAAAAAATGAATCAAAGTATTATTTCAATACTTGATTATCCATGAAACTCAGCCAAATTGTGGATGTGCCTGTTTTATCAGGCTAGCCTACGGTCAAAAATCACTGGAAATCTCAATTGATAAAGAATTCAAATGAAAAAGTGTCACTCCAGATCATTTTATAATCAGTCTAATGTGATTTTTGAAATACGCCTGATAAAACAGGCCCAATCCCCAGACTCACAAATAACAGGCTGAGTTTCATACGTAATCAGATTTCAATATGTTAATTGTGTAACCTGTTCTGTTGACAATGGCTTGAAGTATATGAATACATCAAGCCATTGAATTTCATATCTGCGGCAGGTAGCGAAGACTCCGAACATGCCGATTGCAGGATTCAGATACAGGTCATTCTGCCGCGGGAAGATACTGTGTCAGCGGGCAATCCCTGCAACTGCCTTTTGGCAGGTCGGAAGAGTTATGAATAATATCAACGAGCTCCGCAACGGCAGTTTTACTGTCTGCGTAGATATGTTCCATACCAATCTCATCAATGAGCCCCGTTCTTTCCATTACAGCCATAACCTGTCCTTTGACTCCGCAGATTGCAAAACCGAGACCGGCCCCGCGAATGCGTTTGCAGAGCATTTCCAGGGCTTCCTCTCCCGAGGCATCCATGTCGTTTATTCCCCTGGCGTCAAGAAGGATGTAGCGGAGGTCCGGACGTTCATTTCTGAATTTGGCCACCTGTTCATCGAGATAGCTGGCGTTTGCAAAAAAGAGAGCACCGTCAAAACGCACCACGGCAATATGACGACATCCTTTAAGTCTGTAATATTCCGCACTTTTGAGCACGTTCTCCTCGTTCAGGGAAAGGCTGGCGACTACCGGGCGCATCGATTTATAGAGGAAAACCGTCATGGAAAGGGCCACACCAACCATAATTCCCTTGTCGAGATGAGGTGCAAAGTAAAGCGTGACAATAAAGGTGATAATGGAGATAGCTCCATCATACCACTGGGCTTTCCACGAATGGATAAATCCCCTGATATTTACAAGGCCGATAACAGCCATCATAATCACTGCAGCGAGTACTGCCTGGGGCAGATGGTAGAGCAGGGGAGTGAAAAAAAGAAGGGTGACTACCACCATCAGAGAAGTTACAACTGATGAAATACCGGAAACAGCACCTGCCTGCAGGTTCACGGCAGAACGGGAAAAGGAACCGGAAACGGAATAGCTGGAGCCGATTGATCCAACAATATTTGCCAGCCCCTGTCCGATTAACTCCTGGTTAGGGTCAAGTTTCTGTCCGGTCTGGGCTGCCATGGCTTTGGCAATGGCTATAGCCTCCATAAAACCGAGAAGAGAAATAATTACTGCGGTCGGCAGCAGTTTGAAAAATTTCTTGGCGTCAAGCTCTGGAATCTTGAATGCCGGCAGCCCTTCTGGAATCTTGCCGACTACGGCGCCCCCGCCGGTCAGCAGCAGGTTTGACGTATCAAGTCTGGAATTCCCGACTTTCAGGCGCCATGTTTTGCCGTCAGTCTGTATTCCTTCCGGGATCTCATCCCTGAGATAAAAGAGATTTGCACCGCTGTCTTTTTTCCTGGCAAATTTTAATGATCGCAGATCTTCACGCAGGAGGTGGCTGCGATGCTTGACCTCTTCAATGCGGTTGGTCAGGATGGCGATCCTGCTTTCAATATGGATCTGTTCTATGGATTTGCCATAACCTTCATGCTGTTTCTTGATTTCTTCATCAAGCTGGTTCCCGGCAGCAGCTCTTTCACTGCCGAGAGCCTTGATTTCCTCTATGGTTTTATTAAATTCAGTAATCTTTTTTGAGATTTCAGATGAAACGAAAGAGGAAACAGAAGTTCGTCGATCATCATTGAAACCGGTGAAGTAGGAAATAATTGTGGTGATTGCTACGGCAATGAGCACATTGGGTATGCGCGGGTTGATTTTGCGCAGGAAAACCATGATTACCACAGCAGCAATTCCATAAACCAGTGTTGGAATATGGGTATAATCAAGTGCTGCCCGGCCGACCCGGAGAATTGTTTCATAATGGTGTGGAGCCTTGTCCACATAAACCCCGAAAAACTTGGAAAACTGCGAAGACGCAATAATAATTGCGGCTGCATTGGTGAAACCGTTTACGACCGGATGCGAAAGAAAATTGACCACGAGCCCGAGCCGTAGAATACCCAGAGAAAACTGGAAGATACCGACAGTCAGTGCCAGAACAATAGAATATGTAATGAATTCGGCTGAACCGGCAGTGGCAAGCGGTTCCAGGGAAGCCGCAGACATAAGTGAGACGACAGCAACGGGGCCTGTTGCCAGTTGTCGGCTGGAACCGAAAAGTGCCGCAACCATCGGGGGGAGAAAGGCAGCATAGAGCCCGTAATAGGCAGGGAGTCCTGCGAGCTGGGCATAGGCCATGGATTGCGGGATGAGTACCAGAGCAACGGTAATGCCCGCAAGTAGATCAATCTTGAATTTACCGGTATCGTAATCCTTGAACCAGTTGAGGAAGGGAAAAACTATACAAATCATGAAGTCACCTATAAGCTTGATTTGGCTATGTATCCGTACGCATAGCCCGCGAATTATCTATGTTTTGAACTGTATGGATTTGCAGCAGGTTTGCATACAGGGCATGTTTTTCGCAAAGGTGGGCTGGTGTGGCTGTAACAGAGACCGTTTCCAGAAGGTTTTCAGATTTTTCGCCAGTCGAAAAACTCGGATGGAGCCGCTTGAGTAAACGGTTCTATCCAGGTGTTTTTTTTCGGCACAGTTCTGTTTATTCTGTTCATCTGATGCAGAATAAGAACCGGATTGCCGGGAATACCGTCTGGACGAAAGGTTTGAACAGGCTGGTAATGCGCCATGAACAATCACCTGCTGAAAAGCCTGGATACAGCTCGGCCATTCGACATGATTTTTCATTTGTAAACTCCTTTCAAAAATATAAAATGGAAGGGTGTCAACCCTTTAAATTGCAAATAATTATTTAGTGCCTGTTTACAGTTGGTCTTTTTGCTTGATATCTGCGTTGCATTAAAATTTCCCGTGCGCCTTGATCTCGAATAAAAATTCTCATTTCTGGACAGACACTATCTGAATCGGTTTTATGTAAACCGGATTTTTCAGAAATGATAGTGAAAGCGCTCTTGAAAAGAATGTCAAGGAAAATGGTATCAATGATGGGAAGGTCGTTTCGTTTTTTATTTCCCATGGGAAATGAAGTTGAATATGATACTATGCAAGCATATATACCGATCCTGGTATATTTTGTTTCAGAAACCGGACAATCACTGGAATACTTTTGATGGAGCAGGAGATACAGAGTTATGTTGAAGCGGAATGTGTTGAGAGTAGTTTTAGCAGATAATCATTCTCTGATAAGGCATGGCATCAAAAAACTGATTGAAAAAAACAGTGAACTGGATGTTGTGGGAGAGGTGGAAAACGGAGAAGAACTGCTCCGTTTTTTGGAAAGTCATAGTGCGGACTTGATTGTTCTCGATATATCCATGCCGGGAATTGGCGGGACAGAGGCTGCCGCAACAGTGAAAAAGAGATATCCATGGATCAGGATTCTTATGCTGACAATGCACACCAGCCGCCAGGTTTTCTATAATGCAATGATAGCAGGAGCGGATGGCTATCTGCTGAAGGATGATTCAGACGAAGAATTGCTGGTTGCCATCGAGCGTGTGAAAAGAGGAAAGAACTATATTTCGCCAAGTCTTGCGGATGATTTCACTGATGATGTTATTGAAATGTACCGTAACGGTAAAAGGAGCCCTTTCAGAGAGCTGACAAAAAGAGAGAAGGAAATACT
>NZ_JBPLBA010000225.1:0-3200 GCF_054039375.1 Desulfomarina sp.
ATTACCCATGGCTGGTTCTCCTTTGTTGTGCAGCCTTGAGACTGCGTTTTTTTGAGCGTGAATATACCACAGCTCGTTGAAGGGGGAACCAGCCTTCTCATTTTATCTATGCGGACGAAAGAGACCGTGAAAAGCTGGGGCGCCTGTGAGTAATTACATTATATTTTATTATTATCATTCATTTTCAACGGAGGAATAACACTATGTATATCGGCAGAATCATGCACACGGACCTGATCACGATCCCGCCCGAAGCGTCACTCGCCAAGGCACAGGCCCTGATGGACGAACACAATATTGAACATCTTCTCGTAACCGACGGGAACAGCAAACTCGTGGGAATCCTCTCCGACCGGGATCTGAAACAATACTGGGCCTCCCCCGCCACTTCCCTTTCCACCCATGAACTGAACTATCTGCTGGACAAGGTGACGGTGGACATGATCATGATCCGGACGGTGGTGACCGTGACCCCGTCAACCACCATCGAACGGGCAGCCTATATCATGCAGCAGTACAGGATAAGTGCCCTGCCGGTGATGGAAAACGAAAACCTGGTGGGAATCATTACAGGGGTGGATGTTCTTGAGATCCTCTTCAAGGCCATCGGTATCAGTGAGGAGAGTGTCCGGCTGGGTGTCTTCGTCAACGACAGTATCGGCCAGCTCGCCAAGGTGACCGGCGTGCTCAAGGATGCCGGGGTCAATATCCAGAGTCTGCTCTGCTGGCCGGAAAAGGATCACCCCGGAATAACCCAGATGGTTTTCAGGGTGGCGGCATCAGACAGTGACAAGGCCCTCCGGGCCCTGAATGAA
The DNA here is from genome assembly GCF_054039375.1 of Desulfomarina sp. Taxonomy (NCBI): domain Bacteria; kingdom Pseudomonadati; phylum Thermodesulfobacteriota; class Desulfobulbia; order Desulfobulbales; family Desulfobulbaceae; genus Desulfomarina; species Desulfomarina sp. Next base: position 816 of record NZ_JBPLBA010000225.1, read on the forward strand.
AACAACCTGCGGGCCACAACCCGGTACGAAAAGGATATCACACCTTTTCTACCGAAGGGCTGACTGTTCCCTTCAACAGGACAGAGCCGGTTCGCACAAGACCCCGACCGGCTCTTCTTTTGTAATTGACCACAGGATGGCGATCAACTCTGTGATTTTACTACCTTCTTTTCAGTTTCTTGAACCGAACACCAGTTTACCGCCAAGATGCCCTGCCAGCCCCACGCAGGCCAGCATAAATCCGGCCACCCCCAGGTAAATCCACTTCATGGGAGAATCGGGAGCGATCACACCGGGATCAAGGATCTTCCAGAAAACGAGGATATTGGCACCAGCCAGAATAAAAAGGGCGCAGATTATTTTTATAATAAAAAGACTGCTCTTGGCTCCCCGGTATCGCTTCTGCCACTCCAGATAACCGGTAAAAATGACCAGGGGCAGAGAAATCAGCACGACTACGAGATTATAGTAGGCAGCCGTCTCCATTCCTGCCAGATTAAAGACCAGAAAGAGAGCAAGAAAAATTACGGAAACGGGGAAAATGCCGTTGGGGAAATGGGCCGAAATAGGATGGAGATGATGGCTGACCATCTGGTCCGCCAGCCAGCCGAAAAAGGTTCGCTTCTGCTTTTCATTCCCGGCCTCCCCCTCTTTCGGGTCTCCCTCCTCCCCTTCTTCCACAGGGCCGGGCAGAGGGCCAATCGCATTCCCGTCGGCGTCAATTTCAACAAACATCCTTGCGGGAACATGGCAGACGGGGCATTTTTCCGGCGGCTCCGGCCCTTCATGCACATAGCCGCACACGGTACACTTCCACCGTTTCTCCTCACCCGCACCTTCCGACTCACTTTCCTCCCGCTCCCCGGCAGTTTTTTCAAACATTTCGGCAAATGCCCCGCAGACCGGACAGGTTTCCGGCGGCTCCGGCCCGGTATGGATAAAACCACAGACCGTACAACGCCACCGGGTTGTTTCATCCCCTTTCCCGGCCTCTTTTACTCCTGCTCCAGCGGAAGTTTCGGCCTGTTTTTCGGTTTTCTCTATAAATTTTTCCGCCAGTGCCGCACAGACCGGACATTTTTCGGGAGGTTCTTCCCCTTCATGAACATAACCGCAGACAGTGCATTCCCATTTTTTCATACCTGACTCCCGATGATTTTTTCATTTGCCTGAATCCGTAAAGACATCACCCGCCTCCCTTCCGGCGATCCGCTGACAGATCAAGGAGGATTGGCAACTCAATACTTTTACAACCTGTAAACAATTGCAGCTCAGCAGGATCCTCCAGCAGCAAAATATATCATTTTCCAAAATTTTTCTTTGATTTTCGTGCGTAGAGACGATCCAGCGGATTCTGCAGGGCTTTAATATCCTTTTTCATCACGTGGGTATATATTTCCGTTGTTTTCACATCGGCATGGCCCAGCAGATCCTGAAGAACACGGATATTGGTGCCCGTTTCCAGCATATTGGTCGCAAAGGAATGACGCAATGTGTGGACAGTCACCCGCTTGTCCAGCTTTGCCCTTCGGGCCGCTCTTTTTACCGCCTTCTGCAGGCCGGATTCCAGAACATGATGCCTTCTTTCCCTGCCGCTCCGGGGATCAATTGAACGTGAGCGGGCAGGAAACACATACTGCCAGACTGTTTCCCGGCCGGCATTTTTAAATTTTCTGGCGATCGCTCCAGGCAGGTAAACCTCTCCGAATCCATCAGCCAGATCCCGCCTGTGCAGTTCTTTTACGCGATCAATATGTTCACGCAGTTCATCCTTCACGCACCGGGGCAGATATGTCATCCTGTCCTTCCCGCCCTTGCCGGAACGAACGTAAATATTGTCATTGGCAAAATCCACATCCTGAATGCGAAGCCTTATGCACTCCATCAGACGCATACCGGAACCATAGATAAGTTTGGCCATCAACAGGTGAGACCCGCTCATATGTTCAAAAACTCTTGCCACCTCATCAACGGAAAGAACAGTGGGCGGATGCACTTTACGTTTGGCCCGTATTGGAGCTATGGAGTTATCCAAGGGGATATGCAGTACATCGCGGTAAAGAAAGACAAGGGCGTTCAATGCCTGTTTCTGCGTTGAGGCCGAAACTTTTTCCCGACTCGCCAAGTGAGAGAGAAAACGCTCAACCTCCCTGGGCCCCATATCACGTGGATGCCGCTTTTTATTATAGAAAACAATATAACGGAGAATCCATTGACAATATGTCTTTTCCGTTGACAGCGCGTAATGATAATACCGCATGGTTTCACGCACTTGGTCAAGCAGCTTCAATTTTCTATTCGGCACAAATTTATTCTTGCTTTCCATGTTAGGCGTGATAATATCAGTTATCGTGGAAAATTTAAAGAAAAACCTGATACATGGAA
>NZ_JBPLBA010000226.1:0-5735 GCF_054039375.1 Desulfomarina sp.
ATTAGATATTTTATAAAGAGGCTGTTTATGGCAACGAAGCAATTTGATGGAGCGGTGAAATATATTCTTGATGATGAGTTGGCGAAAATCGTCAATATATCCATGGCATTGGAGATGCCACTTCTTCTGAAAGGAGAGCCCGGCACGGGAAAAACGATGCTTGCCCATGCAATTGCCGACAGCCTCCGCATGGAATTGATCATTTTGAACGTCAAATCCAATATGAAGCTGGTTGAAGCGTTATATCAATATGATACTCTTACCCGTCTTAATGACAGTCGTTTCGGGGATTCAGGCCGGGATGTGAGTGATATCCGCGCTTATATCAAGATGGGAAAGATCGGTCAGGCGTTTCGTGCGGAGGAGAGGTGCGTACTGCTGATTGATGAGATTGACAAGGCTGAAACAGAATTCCAGGATGATATGCTTGATGTACTTGACCAGATGCAGTTTGACATTATTGAAACTGATGATGTTGTCAGGGCAAAACACCGTCCGGTAATTATCATTACTTCAAATGCCAAAAAAGATCTGTCTGATCCGTTTCTTGGTCGCTGTAATTTTCATCATATTGCCTTCCCGGAGCCCAAAATGATGCGCAATATTATCCAGGTGCATTTTCCGGATATCGGAAAAAGACTGGCGGAAAATGCCATCAGGGCGTTCTATAATCTGAGAAATATTGAGGGTATTGAAAAGAAACCGGCAACACGTGAACTGATAAACTGGATCAGGGCGCTCCTGGCCGATCCTGATTTCAGGGATGGGGAGATGCTGGACAGGGAAATTCCCTATCTTGGGGTATTGTTCAAGAAAAGCGGTGACTATATACAGGCCGGCAACAGTGGATTGAAAAAGCGGTTTTTCAGGGGATAATAATACATGTTTGTCAATTTTTTCTTTCAGTTGAAAGAGGCCGGAATTCCTGTGAGTCCGACATCGTTTCTTACCCTGCACAGGGCTATGAGCAGAGGACTTGTAGCATCCCTGGATGATTTCTACACCGTTGCACGCACCATTCTGGTGAAGAGTGAAAAATTTTTTGATCTCTATGATCGTGTATTTTCACATATTTTTGAGGGAGAAACACTTGTACTGCCGCAGGATTTTGAATTTGATTTTCTGGCTGACAGCCTGTTGCAGGAATGGCTCAGGGACCCGAAGACAATGGCTGGAGCTCTGGGATTAGATGAAAAGAAAATGAGCACCATGTCGCCGGAGGAACTTCTCGATTATTTTAAAAAAAGACTGCAGGAGCAGGATGGACGGCATGACGGTGGTTCAAAATGGATAGGGACAGGAGGAACTTCACCCGTAGGGCACTCCGGTTATCATCCGGGCGGGATGCGGGTGGGGGGACAATCCAGAAACAGGAGTGCAGTTCAGGTGGCTGCGGAGCGCAGGTACAGGGATTATTCGACTGAGGCTCCCCTGACGCGGAGCTCAATAGGAGAAGCTCTGAAACGGTTACGGAATCTTGTGCCGACAGGAGCGCAGGACCAGATCAATATCGATGCCTCAATTTACCAGACAATGAAAAATGGTGGTGAAATAGAACTGGTTTTTGAGCGAGGGATTGTCGACAGGTTGAAAATTATCTTGGCTATTGACAACGGAGGGTGGTCAATGGATCCTTATGTTAATATAGTTAGAACCCTGTTCAGTTATGCTGAGTCACAGTTCAAGGACCTGAAAACCTATTTTTTTCATAATACCATTTATGATTACCTCTGGGAGGATTCGACCAGATACAGGCAACCTGTAAAAATTGATGAGTTGAGTCGGCTGGATCCGGAGACGCGGCTGATCATTGTCGGTGACGCTTCCATGGCTCCTTATGAGCTTATGGCCGCTGATGGATCAATATATGCCATGGAAAGAAGTGGTAAACCCAGCATTGAGAGGCTTAAATTTCTGGCCGAAACTTTTGAATCGGCAATCTGGCTGAATCCGACTCCTCGCGGACAATGGGAGTATACACATACGATTAAGGTTATCAGGACAATTTTCCCCATGTTCGAATTGACTCTGGACGGGCTGGAAAAAGGGGTGGCCTGCCTTATGGGGCGGCACCTGTGACCAATTACCTCAACGTTGCTTCCGATTATTGGATGACAATTCCTAATCCGGAGTTATTCTTGTCAATAAGCAGTTACGGTCGCAAACGCGTCCTTTTAATGAGTTTATATGAACTTTTCAAGTCGTTACTCGAAAATATTCATGAAGCCGTCACGGGTTCAGGTTTTAGATAAGCCGGCATGGCCGGAGTCTATGGCCCGGCCTTAAAAAAACAATGAAGATCCCGACTGCGGCAGTACAACCCTCAGCCGGGAATTTTCAGATAAAAAGGTAAAATAATGTCTCAATTCAAAGCACAATGTCTCCCTCTTTTAATTGGCAGCCTGCCATTAAATGATCACCGCCAGTCTGTTGAGTTGATTTTTGAATATACACCACAATTGCCCCTGTGGCCCCAGCTCCCGGTTTTTAAGGAGGAGGGGATGATTCTGCAATATATTCCCGGTCTCCCGGGGATTTCAGAAAAAAACGGCAAGGTTTATGTTGACGCAACTGGCGACGGATTTGAAGCAGAGCTTCTTGCCTATTATGAAGAGTATCTTCTGGTTTCAGAGGGTGCTGCAGACATTAATGATTCACGATTTGTTCTGTCTGAGCAGAGTGCCCGGGGATTTTATGAATTTCTTGAAATGGCATCAGGGAGAAGAGGTGATTTCCTCTCGCTGAAAGGCCAGACCACAGGCCCGGTGACCTTCTGTACCGGCCTGGTGGATCAGGATGACCGTGCCATTTTTTATGATGACCAGTTACGGGATGCCGCGGTAAAGCACCTTGGGTTGAAGGCCCGGTGGCAGGTGGCAAAAATGGCGGAATTCTGTGAGAAACCGATTATGTTTTTTGATGAACCGGGCCTTGCCGGTCTTGGATCTTCTGCTTTTATCACCATCAGTGATGAGGACATTGTTTCCTCCCTTTCCGAGGTGTTTGAGGCTGTGCGGACTGAAAATGGTCTGACCGGCGTCCATGTCTGTGCCAATACGGAATGGTCTGTGATTTTTGAATCAGGGGTGGATATCCTCAGTTTTGATGCTTATTCCTATTTCGATAAATTGATCTTGTATGGTGATCATTTAAAAACATTTTTTGCCGGGGGGGGGATTCTTGCCTCTGGTATTGTTCCGACAAATCCCGAGTACATAGACATGGAGTCTGTGGATACACTGGTGGAAAAGTGGTACAGCCAGGTGGATCAGCTGGCTGCCCTGGGAATTGACAGGGTTACGATTGCTGAGCAGACACTGCTTACTCCCAGTTGTGGAACAGGTACTGTTTCTTCTGCACAGGCAAAGCGGGTCCTTGAGCTGACCCGCGCAGTTTCTGAAAAAATCAGGCAGGATTTTTCGCTATAAGTCTTTTCTTGCCTGCCCTGTCCAGTCTCTTGATCTGAAATTCTCTGGCGGCTGCAGCGGAACGGGAGGGGGCGTTTTCCCGGTAGACGAGTTTAACTGGTTGCCTGGATTTTGTATATTTTGATCCTGTGGCGGATGAGTTGTGTTCCCGCACTCTTCTGTCAATATCTGTTGTAATCCCTGTATAGAGGGTGTTGTCGCAACATTGCAGAATATAGACAAACCAGGTGACTTCGGATTTTGCTGTTGATACCATTGCAAAAGTGTTATGTAAATGGTAAAGAATCGGTTTTACAGGGGGCTTTTCCAGGAAAAAGTATACCTGATTATTGAAAAAATGCATTTTAAAAACCTGATTACCCGTGAAACTCAGCCAGATTGAAGATAAGCATGATAAAACAGGTATATTCCAGGCTCACAAGCTACCGGCTGAGTTTTGCACGTAATTAAATTTCAGGATCTTTTATCAAAAGACAGTCGTATATGAATTCTGCCAACAGTAATGAGGAATTTGAGAAACAGGGGTTGACTGAGCACCTGCGTGAATTGCGCAGCTGTCTTATTGTATCATTTATTGCAGTATTCGTCGGTTTCTGTATTTCCTATACAGTAATAAGGCCAATTGGCAGCTTGTTTTTCAAACCCCTGACGTCGGTTTTGCCTGAAGGGACCTCACTTATTTTTACATCGTACCAGGAAGGGTTTTTTTTTATCTGAAACTGGCGCTGGTCTGTGGAATCCTTCTTGCTTCTCCTGTTGTTTTTTCACAGGTCTGGCGTTTTGTAGCTCCGGGACTGTTTAAACATGAAAAGCGAATTCTGCTCCCTTTTTCCTTTCTTTCCACGTTCTGTTTTATCGGAGGGGCTGCATTTGGATATTTTGTTGTATTCCCACCTGCTTTTCGTTTTCTTGTAGGGTATAATAACGAATTCCTCACCTCCCTGCCTTCGGTAAGCGAATATTTTTCCCTGGCGGTTCGTTTGCTTCTTGCCTTTGGAGTGATATTTGAGATGCCGATTTTCATGGTTTTTCTCTCCAAGGCAGGCGTTGTGAATGTCGCTTTTTTGAACAGAAACAGGAAATATGCAATTTTAATCAATTTTATTATTGCAGCCATACTGACCCCGACTCCGGATATCGTCAACCAGCTGATGATGGGTGTGCCCCTGATGATTTTATATGAAATAAGCGTGCTGGCAGTCCGGCTGTTTGGGAAAAAGAGTTTTGGCGGCTTCGGAAGCAGTGCCGAAATCGATAAACCCTGACACGGAAATGATGGGTAAGATGTGGTCCGGGGGAATATCCTGCCTGCCTTTTGAGTATCTTGTCACATCATTGAACAATAATGATTGTTCAGAGATAATTAAAACAAGTAGTTACAGTACAATTTGATTATGGAGGTGTTTTATGGGTACCAATACGGATTTCAGAAAGCTGATTGAAATCGGCAGGCCGCCGAATATAAAGAAACTTTTTCCATATTCCCAGGCTTTGATTGTCAGCGGCAAGGTTATTGACCGGGCCCTGTCGGCCAAGGGAAAAGCAATGACCATTGCCGCCAATGGACGAAATTCCTTTGTTATTCGTGGGGCACTTCTGGCGGCGCAACGGGCAGATGCGGCAATCATTGTTGAAATAGCCAGGTCAGAATCGACCTATTGCCCTGTCAATTTTTATAACCTTGCCCTTTACGTGGATAGTATCTGTAATGAACTCGGTATTACCATTCCCGTGGCCGTCCATGCGGATCATTACGGAATTAAAAGTGAGGATGATATCGGTTTTGCCAAAATGGAGATTCCTTCAATGTTTGATGCGGGAGTCACCTCCATTGCCGTGGATGCTTCCCATATGACCGACGACAAGAATCTGCTGGCAAATATTGAACTCAACAGCTGTATACCAGACTGGGCCGGCCTGGAGACCGAGGTAGGAGAGATCAAGGGGAACCAGGGGTTGTCCACGGTGGATGACGCCTCTTTTCTGATCCAGGGGTTGAATGCCTATGGTATTTTTCCGGACTGGATTGCCCTGAACAACGGCTCTTCCCATGGTCTTGAGGCCAGTGGCCAGGGAATTCAGGTGGATCTTACTGCAAAAATACATAAAGCGCTGGAACCCTACGGGGTAAATGGTGCGCAGCACGGAACTTCTGGTAATAATTCCGACAGATTACGTGAAATAGCGTCAAAAACACGAACAACCAAGGCTAATGTCGCCACCGCTCTGCAGATGGTTTCCTGGGGAGTTGAGGTGAATGATTACGGCAATGCTCAACTGGACGAAAATGGTGATTTCATCAAGGTG
>NZ_JBPLBA010000227.1:0-9038 GCF_054039375.1 Desulfomarina sp.
TTTGACAAGTTACAGGCATTCACCCGCCGGCTGCATTCAATTTCAATTGAAACCGTGCCCCGCCGTTTTTCCGGTTTCCGGCGATGATTGTACCATCGAGTTTTTCAACCAGTTTTTTCACCTGCCATAAGCCGATACCACTCCCCCCCTTCTTTGTGGTTTTAAACGGCTCAAACAGCGCATCAGGCAGAAGAGCCTCCAGTATTCCCGGACCATTGTCGAGTATTGTTATGACAATCCTTTTCGTACTACCTTCCCGGGCTGCAACCATACGAACCACAAGATCATTTTCCCTTGCCTGATATGCATTGATAAGAATATTTTCAATAATGGAATAGAAAAGAATCGGATCTGCCTTCACCTGCAGATTCTCTCTGACATCGATTGAAACTGTCATTGTCGCGATCTTTGACTGCAGCCTGCGGCAACAGTCCTGGAGAAAGTGCTGCAGATCAATGACCTGCCAGTGGACAACGATCTCTTTCTTCAATGTATTCAACCGTTGTTCCACACGGGCCATTCTTCTCAGGGCATCATCCACAGACTCCAGCATATCTCTCTGAAACTCTGGCTCATGAATATGTTCAACCGCGTTTTCCTGCAATAACGAAAGCATGGTAGCAGCATTCTTTATATCGTGAAGAACAAAGGCGGACAGACGATCCCATGCCTGCCGCTCCCTGGCTCCGGCGAGCTGCTCAGCCATACGGACGGCAAGAAGCGCAGAGGCAGTCTGACTGCCGAGGGCCGTAAGCAGATCAAAATCGTCATAACCATACCGGCCTCCGGTATACTCCGGTCCCAATCCGATCAGGCCCGGCAGTTGGCTGCCAATGGAAACAGGCGCCACAAGAATCAGGTCAAGGGAAGAAAGAAACTGTTCTTTCTCCACCACTACATTTTTCAAGACCCTGCCCTGATTTTTTCCCCCCCATGAAAATAGGGATGAACGGAAATATACTCTATCAGGGGATCGTCAGGTTTAAGAAATTTATCTTTTGGCCTTCCTGTAAAACTCTCGGGATGAGAAACGAGCCTGTACCCCTTTGCCCTGTCACCAAGCCAGATGTATATTTTCGTTGTATAGAGGCTGGCGGATAAAACCCGCCGCAATGCCCGAACGACTCCATCCTCGGTTAAAGCGCCCTGCAACTGCTCTGACAGGGCCAGCCATTCATCCCTGTACTCGTATTTATTGATATAAAAATGGGTTGAAATAAAAAAATGAATCCGGCTTCTGATTTTGCCGGAGAGACCGAAAACGGCAACTCCGATTCCTCCAAGGACGAGAAACAACCATTTCAGCACAAAAGTCATTTCCAGCCCGAAAGTGCGCATAACCAGTGTAACTGTACCAAATCCAAGAAAATATCCCGCAAGCAACGAGGGAACAACAAAGGAATAAATCACCTTCCTGGAAACGAAAATCTTCCTGTTCAGCAGTCGATGATGGATAACCGCATAAAGCATCACAAAGCCGCCTGCTGACAGCAATCCGGCTATAAGAGTTAAATGGTCCGGCAATATAATCAGGTAGGTAAAGCGATAAGACATGATCCAGGCCATGGAAGCACAGGTCAGGTAGGCACCAACGATAAAGAATTTATATTCCCATCTCTGCGCAGCTTTCAGACGGCGCCAGAACTGTTCGAGACGCCAGGCAACATAAAGTGTTACAGCAAGAATATAGATTGCAGCAAAATAAACAGAGTCAAATGTCTGAAAAGACATCTCCATGCTGGAAACTTCGACCAGAGAACAGCATAAAATAAAACCACATACTGCGACAGTTGCTGCCGCAGCAATAAAAGGTTTGGTTTTAAAACCGGTCAACTCTTCTCCGGAACCTCCAATGACCACATTACGGAGATGATAGGCCATCAGAAACCAGATAAATGCAAATATAACTTCGCTAACAAGAACCACCTGCACGAATGAACCGGACCATCGAAAGCTGAGAAAAGCATATTCCGAGGAGAGAAAAAAAAGCGCAAACAATGCCGGCACAAGAGCCCTGGAAAACCGTTTTTCAGGTTCCTTCAGGAAAAATGTAAAAAAACCCGACAGGAAAACTAACCCATTAATTATATATAATATTACCAACGGACCGCCTTTTTATTTCCACGCTTTCACCCATCCTCCCGCCTTTTCTGCACACTGGCCTCAAGAAGTTCCTTTGTATACGGATGGGCGGCCCTCAGGGCACGAAGATCCTCCACACCCAGGACTTCAACAATTTCACCCTGATTCATAACCGCAATCTCACTGCACATATGACCTACTACAGCCAGGTCGTGAGAAACCATCAGGTAAGTCAGCTCCCTCTCCCGGCGCAGGCGTACCAGCAGATTTAAAATTTCCGCCTGCACGGAGACATCAAGAGCGGAGGTTGGTTCATCCAGCAGGAGAATGGAAGGCTCAATGATCAGGGCGCGGGCGATAGCCACCCGCTGTCGCTGACCACCTGAAAGCTGGTGGGGCCAACGGAAACGAAATGACTGATCAAGCCCCACATCGTCAAGAATATCGACTATTCGCCTGTTGACATCATCAAATCCGTGAAGAGCCAGGGCCTCTGTCAATACATGATCGACGGTCTGGCGGGGATGCAGGGACGCGTATGGATCCTGGAAGACCATCTGTACCGCCCGATAGAACTCTTTGTCCCGTTCCTTTCCAAGGTCATTGCCCAGCACGGCGATCCTGCCCGACCAGGTGGGAGCAAGTCCGGTAATGGCTCGCAGTATGGTCGACTTTCCTGAACCTGATTCCCCCACAAGGCCGAAACTCCCCCCCAGGGGTACCGTAAAAGCGGCATCAATAACCGCATCCACACGATCTTCCCCCTCACCGAACCAGACATCAACATGTTCAAGCTCTATTCCGCTTTTCTTTCCTTCACGCACGGTTCTTCTCCATTTCCACAACACCGCTGACACTGGGCTCCAGGCTCCAGGCCTCATCACGCTTCAATACTTCAAGATGGTCAACCGGATGATCCAGCCGAGGCATGGAATTCAGCAGACCCACCGTATACGGGTGAGTTGCCTCATGCAGCCTGTCGGCCCGGCATGTCTCAACGATCCGACCGGAGTACATAATCAGCACCCGATCACAGAATGCGGACACCACATTGAGATCATGACTGATAAATATAAGCCCCATGCCCCGCTCTCTGACGAGCTTATCCATGATTTCCAGCACCTCCTTCTGCACCGTCACATCCAGGGCCGATGTGGGTTCATCGGCAATCAGAATCTGCGGGTCCGGAATAAGCATCATGGCAATCATGATGCGCTGGCCCATCCCTCCCGACATTTCATGGGGATAGGCGTTGAAAACCCTCTCCGGGTCTCGAATCAGAACATTTTCCAGCATTGCCAGTGTCCTTTTCCTGGCCTCGGCTCGGTCTGCACGGGCGTGCAGGCGATACGCCTCACAGATCTGATCACCGATCCTCATCACCGGATTGAGGGAAAACTTGGGATCCTGCATGATCATGGAGATCCTGTGGCCCCTGACACTGCGCATCTGTTTTTCGGTAAATTTCAGCAGGTTTTCCCCCTCAAGAGCAATGCGGTCAGCCTCTAGAATACCCGGTTTCTTTATCAGTCGCAGAATGGCCCGACCGGTCATGGACTTCCCGGAACCGGACTCCCCGACAATCCCCAGGCGCTCCCGGCCAAGGGAAAAGGAAATCCGCCGAACCGCCTCAAAAATACCGTTACGGGTTGGAAATTTTACAGTCAGATTTTCTACTTCAAGCAGATTCGTCATTTTGAACTCTTCTTTGGATCCAGAACATCCCGCAAACCGTCACCCAACAAGTTGAAGGCCAGAGAGACGATGAAAATTGCAAGCCCCGGCATGGTCGCAACCCACCAGTGATCAAGAATGAACTTGCGTCCGGCGGAGATCATGGCCCCCCATTCGGGGGACGGTGGCTGGGCCCCCAGACCGAGGAAACCGAGCCCTGCCGCGGTAAGAATTATTCCTGCCATATCCAGCGTCACCCGGATAACCAGAGATGAAATACAGAGCGGCCAGATATGACGGGTAATAATACGCAATGATCCCGCCCCCTGTAATTTTATGGCATGGATAAAATCCGCATTCCTGATAGTCAGGGTTTCTGCCCTGGCAATACGGGCATAGGGCGGCCAGGCAGTCAGGACAATGGCCAGGACGGCATTTTCAATCCCCGCCCCCAGGGCTGAAACAAAGGCAAGGGCCAGGATCAGCTTCGGGAACGCCAGAAAAATATCGGTGATACGCATCAGGGTCACATCCACCCAGCCGCCGAGATAACCCGCCGCAGTGCCGACAAAGAGTCCGACTATGGGTGCCATCAGGGCGACCAGGGAAACGATATAGAGGGTAATCCTTGAACCGTAGATCAGCCTGCTCAGGATATCACGCCCCAGGGAGTCAGAACCGAGAATATACCCGCCTTCCCCCGGAGGTGTCAGCCTGGCCGCCAGGTCCTGGGTAAAGGGACTCCGGGGTGCCAGCAATGGCGCCAGAACCGCAATCAGCACCAGGGCAAAGAGGATTGTCAGCCCGAACATGGCCATGGGGTTGGAACGAAAGGCCTGCCAGGACCTGTACCAGGCACAGAAACGGGCCTGCCTCCGCGACGCGGGTGTGTCCGTGGTCAACCACTCGTACAGTGTCTGTTTCCGTGGAGTTTCTATTGCCGTACTCATACCTATTTGGCCCTCGGATCAAAAAATTTATAAAGCAGGTCCGAAAAAATATTCAGACAGACAAAGACCAGGCCAACAACCACAGTCCCGCCCAGAACTGCATTCATGTCGGCAGACAGCAATGCTGTAGTAATATAGGAGCCTATTCCCGGCCAGGAAAAAATCGTTTCGGTGAGAACAGAACCTTCAAGGAGACCGGCATAGGAAAGGGCAATAACCGTAATCAGCGGCACCTTGACATTGCCGAAGGCATGGCGCCAGATAACGGCACTCTCAGACAATCCCTTGACCCGTGCGGTGATAATATATTCCTGGTCAAGCTGCTCCAGCATGAAGGAGCGGGTCATCCGGGAAATATAGGCAAGGGAATAATAGGCAAGCAGTCCTGCGGGCAGGACAATATGGGAAATGGCATTGCGGAAAACCTCCATATCTCCGGCAAGCAGACTGTCAATCAGGATCATGCCCGTGACCGGCGGTACAATATCCACGTAAAAGATATCGAGCCGCCCCGGACCACCGATCCAGCCGAGAATACCGTAAAAGACCAGCAGACCGATAAGGCCGATCCAGAATACCGGCATTGAATAACCGATCAGGGCGACGACTCTTGCCACATGATCAATCCAGCTGCCCCGCTTCACTGCGGCCACCACACCCAACGGCACCCCCAGCAATACCCCGATAATCGTCCCCACCGTTGCCAGTTCCAGGGTCGCGGGAAACACGCGCAGCAAATCCTGGGAAACGGGTCTTGCGGTCAGCAGGGATTCTCCGAAATTTCCCGTGGCAATATCTCTTAGAAAAAAAAGAAACTGAACGAGCAGCGGTTTATCCAGTCCCAACTCATGGTAGGCTGCTTCATAGGTCGCCCTGGAAGCACTTTCACCAACAATGGACAGCACCGGATCAATGGGCATGACACGACCGATAATAAATGTAACAAACAACAGGCCGATCATGGTGATCATCACCGTGAAGATGGTGTTGCCGAGTCCGGCCAGCCAGGGTGGCATGGCCTTACTTTTATACTTTTTTGCAGTCTTTTTTTCAGAATTCATCAAATTCGGAAGCAGGTAGAAAGTAACGCCTCACGGGGGCAGCAACTCTTTTATTTTCTTTTAGCTGTATTTGTTCACAGGCGTCACAAATTTATGCAGGCTCTTTTTTCGCTACAGCCTGCTTATACGGACAAAAGAAACCGTGAAAAAGGTACCTGTGAGCAATGACGGCAGAAAAAATCAAGGGCAGGGTCCCTTCATCAACCCCACCCTTGATTTATCAGCGAATTCCCCGACGGGAAGCGAGTGATTTTCAGAAAGACTTGATTGTAAATTTTATGTTTACATTTCAAGGCACCCTCAAGTCATGACCTGAAAAACACTCACGAATCCGTCGCGGTTACAGGTTATTTTGTTACCGGCCAGTAGGAAACGGCGGTAATTGCGCCACCGAGATTGAGGCCTTTTACGTTCGCACGCCTGCCGGTCTGTTCAATCTGCTGAAACATGATGGCAAAGGGGGCACGCTCCTGGTGTTCCCGCTGAATGGCGCGGTACATGGCGGCACGCTTTTCACGATCTCCTTCCTTGACCGCTTCCTTGGTGGCCTTGGACATCTCAGGGATATACCAGGCATTTCGCCAGGCAAGAAGCCCGGTTGCCTTGGCCTCATCGGAATTATCCGGATTATAGGCAAATGTCGCCGCGTTGGTGTTTGGATCCGGATAATCAGGTCCCCAGGCACCCACGTAGATCTGGTGCTCACGGGCACGGTATTTCGCCAGGGTCTGTTTGCCGGTACCGACCTCCAGGGTAACCTTGATGCCTGCCTGGGCAAAAGTATTCTGCAGAGACTGGGAGATTTCGATACGTTCCTGGGCCTCACGCACATTGATTTTCAGGGAAAATCCATCGGCCAGTCCCGCTTCTTTCAGCAGGGCTTTGGCCTTTTCCACATTAAAGCTGTACGGCTTGTCATCAATCTCACCAAGATAGGTCCGTGGCAGGAATGCCTGATGGATAGTGTACTGTCCCTTCAGGAAAGAATCCTGCATTCCCTTATAGTCAATGAGATATTTCAGGGCCTTAACGACTTTCGGTTTGGCAAGATTCGGGTCCTTCTGGTTCATGGAAATATACATGATACGACCACGCAGATCACTGTCAACGGCGAGTTCAGGATTCCCGCTGATCCCGGCAACATCCTGGGGATTGAGATTCCGGGCCACATCGATATCGCCTTTTTCCAGCAGCAGACGCTGGGTGGAGGATTCCTGGATATGACGGACAATGACCCGACTGAGCTTGGGTGCTCCTATATAAAAATTGGGATTGGCCTTCAGGGTATAAGATTCATTGGGCTTCCAGTTTACCAGAGTATAGGCTCCGGAACCGGCGGTATGGGTTTTCAGCCAGCCATTTCCCATGTCACCGTCTTTTTCGTGGGCCAGAACGGTTTTGGAATCGACAATACCGCCGATCGTTGATGTCAGACAATTCAGGACAAAAGAAGTTGCATACTTTTCGTCCGTGGTGATGGAAAAAGTCATATCGTCAATCAGTTTAATGGTCTGATCGGCATTGTCCTTTGTAAAACCGAACTGGGTAAGAATAAACGCCGGCGTTTTATTGAGTTTAACCGCCCGCTGCAGTGAAAAAACCGCGTCCCTGGCCGTCACGGGATTACCGGACTGAAATTTTACCCCCGGACGCATTTTGAAAGTGATTGTTTTACCGTCTTCTGAAACCGTCCAGCTCTCAGCCAGATCGGGCTGATACCCTTTGCTGAGATCCGCCGGATCAAAATTGACAAGTTTGCCATAGACATTGCGGATAAGATCTGAACCGGCAAACTCAAATGACTGGGCCGGATCAAGAGTTGTGATATCATCTATCCTGTTTGCAATCACCAGCATATTTGCCGGTGTCTTCGCGTACGCGGGACCGGTCAGCGCAAGAAGCGCCACAGCTGCCGAACCCAGGAGCAGTTTTTTGCAGATATTCATTTTTCCTCCCTGTTTTTTTAATTTATATTCCCCGTAAATGGAGAACAGGCCTGTTCATGAAATCCGGTTCAACCCTTCAAAGTTGCTTCAAGAACCCTGAACCAGTTACCATGACAGAGTTTAACCATTGTCTCCTCATCATACCCATGCTGCTTCATTGCTGTTCTCAATCGGCACAGCCCTGCCGCATCTTCTATTTTCTCGGGAATCTTTGCCCCGTCAAAATCAGTACCGAAACCGACTCCGTCAATCCCCACCTGTTGTATGAGATGATCAAAATGACGCAGCAGATCATCCAGATCCGTGTCCTCACGCATCTGACCATCCGCCCGGATAAACGCCGTGGCAAAATTAACACCCACTATTCCGCCACTTTCACCGATGGCGGCAAGCTGCCTGTCCGTCAGGTTCCGGCTCTGTCTGCAGAGGGCATGGCAGTTGGAGTGGGTGGCCACCAGAGGTGCGTCAGTGATTTTTGCCACATCCCAGAAACCGGCCTCGTTAAGATGGGATACATCCACAACCATATTAAGCCGGTTACATTCCTTCACCAGTTCCCTGCCGAGCGGTGTCAGCCCGGGACCTGTGTCCGGTGAACCGGGAAATCGAAAGGGTACCCCATGACCAAACCGGGACGGCCGGGACCAGACCAGCCCGACGGAACGCAGTCCGGCACGATAAAGCACCTCAAGGTTATTAAACTCATCATCAATGGCTTCCGCGCCTTCAATATGCATGACGACAGCAATCACTCCGCGGTCAAAACAGTGACGAATATCTGCGGTCGTGGTGCATATTTTCATCCGCCCCCCCGACTCCCTTTCCAGGCGACTGAGAAGTGCCGTTTCAGCAAGAAGCGTCGGCAGGGCAACCTGCACAGGTATCTCTTCAGGCAGAGGCAGGTCATATTCCGGACCTGTCATTTCCGCAGGATCATCATCATTTTTTCTGGAAGAAATATACAACGCGAAGAAACCGCCCCCGAAACCACCTTTCCGCATACGGGGCAGGTCAAGATGTCCCTTTTCGGCACCATCGAACAGGTGATGACGTCTTTCAGCCCGCGTCATCTTTAAAAGCCGGACCACCAGGTCATTATGACCATCAAAAATCAAAGGACTGCTCTCCCCGGACATCAGGACACCTTAAGAAATGAAATGTGTTTTTGACGTAATTTTGAAACCAACTATCCCCCCCATATTTCAATTCAGCTGACACATACTGAAAGCAGATTATATGCTACAAAACACTAAAATAGAAGTCAACAGCTTTTCCCCCGGCATTACCCCCTCAGATTTCAAAACAGTTACAGACCATCACGCTAA
>NZ_JBPLBA010000228.1:0-12678 GCF_054039375.1 Desulfomarina sp.
ACGGTTGAATCCTCTGTATGTCGGCAGGACATTCTGGCCTTGAGGTTCAGGGAAAAACGTTCCTGTTCTCGTTTATCGGTAACCATGTGTTTTCCTTTATTCAACCGGTGAAAATGAACTTTATCCATTTGTACGGTAACTTGGAAATGTTGTCAATTTGAATTTGGGGTACGATGCATCGTTTTTTATTTGATCCGGCACAGGGAAATGAAGATGAGTTTTTTCTCTCTTTGGCGGAATCCCGCCATATAGTCAGAGTACTGCGACTAAAGCCATTCTCAGTGGTGGAATTGTTTGATGGTCATGGTTCGGTGTACAGTGGTGAAATTATAGAGCTCGGGAGGCGAGTCAGGGTGCGGCGCGGTTCCCTGTTGCCGGTCGACAGCTCCCGGGAAAAATCGATATGGGTGGCCCAGGGGATTCTCAAGGGCAGGAAAATGGATAGTGTAGTCCAGAGATGCACGGAACTTGGCGCTTTTCGAATTCTTCCCGTTGTCAGTGGACGCACCCAGGGAAGAGCCGACATAAAACAGGATGAAAAGCGGTACCGGCGATGGCAGCGAATTATTATTGCCGCCTGTAAACAATGCAGACGTGCTGCCGTGCCACACCTGGAAAGGACTCTGTCATTTCAGGAAATGCTGGAGATGGTGGAGGCTGAAGGAGGGAGAGATCGACTGAAGCTTCTTTTCTGGGAGGAGGAAAAAGAGGTGGGTCTGCGGGATATACAGGGTCTGAAAGAGGCGGCGTCTGCCGTTATTTTTCTCGGGCCGGAGGGAGGTATCAGTTGGGAGGAGGTTTTTTCAGCTCGGGAGCGGGGCTGGCGGACAGTTGGTCTGGGCTCCCGGATTTTGCGAGCGGAAACCGCTGCACTTGCTTCCCTTTCCATTGTCCAGCACTACCTGGGAAATATGTAGAAAATGACGGGAAAAAATACATTTCGCGAGGCGATTCTTGCTCCATCAAAACCTGTTTCCCTGGAGCTGGTCCGGAAACAGGAGGAGGATTTCCGGATTATTGATGTTCGGTCTCCCGGGGAGTTCAGGAAGGGGACAATTCCCGGAGCGGTCAATCTTCCACTCTTTGACAATGATGAACGGAGTATTATCGGAACCCTGTACCGCCACGCTGGTCATGGCGAGGCGGTTGCCAGGGGCTTTGAGTTGGTGGAAGAAAATCTTGCGTCCCTGGTTCGTTCGTTTCGTCCCTATAAAAAGGAGAAAATTGTTATTTTCTGTGCCCGGGGCGGGATGCGTTCACGATCCGTGGTTAATCTTCTGGAACAGAATGGGTATTCAGTATTTCAACTGGAAGGAGGGTATAAAAAATATCGCCACGATGTTCTGTCACGTCTGGAGAATTTTGCGCCAAAACTGATCGTTCTCCATGGACTGACCGGTTGCGGCAAGACCAGGATTTTACAGAAACTGGACAATGGCATCGATCTGGAAGACCTTGCCCGGCACCGTTCCTCTCTCTTTGGTGCCATCGACCGACAGCCGCGGAACCAGCGGGCTTTTGAAAGTCACCTGGTACGGGTTATTGATACCCTGGGGGAAGAACCGTATTTCATTGAAGGGGAAAGCCGGAAGATTGGGAAGGTTTTTATCCCCAGACCTCTTGCCATGGCCATGAAGAATGGAATTTTTGTCCTGGTGAAATGTTCTCTTGAAACAAGAGTCAGAAGGATTATTGCGGATTATCCGGTGGAAGATGAGAAAACCCTGCAACAGATTGAATTAATACTCAATTCCCTGCGGCAGAAGATGGGAAACCGGGCTGTTGACACGATGTGTTCAAACCTGAGGCAGGGGCGTCTTGAAGAGTTGGTCCGGCAACTGCTGGTTGATTATTATGATAAACGTTACGGCAACTGCATGAGTGATTACCACTATGTTCTTGAACTGTCTTCGGAGAATATTTCGCAGGCGGCGGACCGCCTGCGTGAGTTCCGTTCAGAGATGTAGTTGCAGTGGTTGGTTATGACTGAAGCGTACCCCTGAAGATCAGTTGGCAGAGTTGTGCTTTGCCTTGCGGACCGGGTAGCGGATCACGGTGACATAACGTTCCGGTTTGCAGAAAGGAGTTCCCGGGCTTCGCAAATAAACCTCTTCGTGGGGACCGGAGATTTCATATCCCCGGTCAGCGATATATTTTTTCAGTCTGTTGACCGTGGGGGCTTCGTTTTCATAGGGACCGAGATGGAGTATTTCCGCAGTTTCTCCGTAGTGCCACCGACTGATCCGGGCTTTCAGTGTTTCATGCTTGAGTTCCGGCAGGTCGGTGATGCTTGAGGGCAGGGGAATCGCGGCCTCACCCTTCCAGGTTGTGGAGGCAAAGGTACGCTGGAGTTCTTCCGGAGCCATATCAAATTCCATGGCATTTTCATAGCGCGCCGCGGTGGGTTTTATTTTCCAGGGATTTTTAACCACCCCTTTGAGTTTAAAATAATTCTTCATAAGAAAGCCGAAAACAGTTTTTAATTCGTCTGTTGTTGTCTCAAAGGGTACAATCAGTACCGTGGTGTCGGCAAGGGTTGTTATTCTGGGATTGCGAAGATGTTGATAGCCGGACAGGTCTGGAAGTTTGAGCAGCAGAAAGAAAAGGATTCCGCCACAGGCCATGACTACGGCAAGTATGATCAGGACAAATTTCACCATATCTGTTCTCCTTTGGTTGAATTTGAAACAATCTTACCCTGCAGTCGTGACAGCAGTATGTCATGTTTGATACATTTTTATTATTTTTTCCGCTTTTTTCCGGAGTCGATCTCTCATTTCCTGTGGTTCAATGAGTTCAGCCTTGTCTCCAAGGCCCAGCAGCCAGGAAAGAATCCAGTCAGTTTCCGGTAGTTCAAAGGTTGCCACTATATCACCGTTGTCCTGGTATTGAAGAAAAGATTCTTCGAAATAATCCTCAACAGTATGCTGTATACTGGCCGAGAATCTGACTGTCAGCTTTATCATCCGGGTATTTCCGGTGTGCTGGCTGTTATTATGCCGGTACTGTCCTGGTCTTCGTCTGAATTTTTCTCCGCGCAAGGTCAATTCTGTCATTCTGGTCAGACGAAACAGTCTGAAATCGTTGCGTAACCTGCAATAGGCAAAAAGATACCAGGCAGTACTTTTGAAAACCAGGGTCATGGGCTCGACCAAACGGCGGGACCTGATACCTTCTGAATCTCGATAGGAAAAATGAATAAGCACATTGCCGCCGATGGCCTGCTGGAGGGTTTCAATTTTTTCCTCCTGATGGCGAATTCCCCATGGCATGACATCAATGAGAAGAGTGCTGCTCTTTTTTTTAACCTCACCCTGTTGCTGTGCGGGAATAAGTGCATGCAGTTTTTCAATCGCACTGTCAATCCGACGGTCCTGGAAGGTGGAATTGACTCCTTTCAGTATTGAAAGCATGGATACCATATCATCCAGGGTTAAAACCTGGCGGTCCAGTCTGTAGCCGTCAATTATCCCGACGCCTCCTTTATTGCCCTGGTGTGTGACCACGGGGATGCCCGCCCTGTTGATTGCATCGATATCCCGGTAAATTGTCCGGGTAGAAACACCGAAGTATTCGGCAAGCTCACTGGCCTGGACCCGGTTTCTGTTGAGCAGCATGATAACAATGGACAGCAGGCGGTCTATTTTCATGGCGGATCAATCCTTATGGGGTTGTTTCAGTCCTTTCGGGAGATGTTGGAGATAGTCATTGCATCTTGAGATCCACTGGATAGGATGGGATAGATGATCACAATTTGTCAGATTGAAGTCAAATAATACTCAGATAATATAATGAAAACAGCATGTTTTTTCAGTATTCTCATCCTGGCGGCCAACCTGTTGATGATCAACCTGTACGGGACCGATGTACCGTTCTGGGACCAGTGGGATTCCGAGGCGGAACTTTATATTAAGTGGGAGGAGAATTCCCTTTCCCTGCAGGATCTGATTAAACCCCATGTTCAACATCGTTTTGCTGTTTCCCGTATTCTGAGGATTGCTCTCTACGAAATGCTCGGTGGCTGGTCTCCACGGGCAAATATGATTTTCCAGAGTTTTTTTGTTCCCATGATTTTCCTCCTCTTTTTCACTTTTGTTCGGGAAAAACTAAAGACAAAATGGAAAACAACCGTTTTTTATGCCATCTCTGCTGCGGTGTTTATTTTTCCCATGTACTGGGAGGTGATCCTGCTTGGTTTCCAGAGTCATTTTTACCTGTCGCTTTTTTTCGGCCTGCTGCTGATCCGGCTTTCAGCCCGTTCACCGGATATAACAACATTTTTCTTATTTTCCCTGACTGGCCTGGTGAACAGTTTTACTTCGGCATCGAACCCTGCTCCTCTGCTTGCCTGTCTGTTTATACAACTGATTGCCCTGGCAGGTTTGAAGAAAAGGCGGCGACCGGTCTCTTTTCTTATGATAGGGGCTACAGTGGCGCTGCTTGTTTTCAATGTAAATTTACTGGTGTTTCCGGAAAGTCAGCAGCAATATGGTGCCCGTGGTTTTCTGGATCTTGTATGGCTGTCCCTTCAGGCGTTCAGCTGGCCGGTTGAATACCTGGGCATTACATGCCTGTGGATTATTCCGTTTTCAATCGTTATCTACAGGTACAGGCCCTGGACTTTTGCGGGAGTGAAGAATCTTGCTGACTGCGTGATTCATGATAGAACGAGTCTTGCCTTGTCCGGTTTTCTCTTCTGGCTGATTCTTTCCATCGGCTCCATCGCCTGGGCCAGGGGGCATTACGCTCTTTTTGTTTCCAGGTATATGAATATTTATGGATTTACTCTCTATTCCCCGTTTCTACTCTATCTTCTGTTTTTTGATGGAAGAAAGGAACTTCAGTTTGGGAGATGGATATCACGAATTCTGCTTGTTCTCTATTTTTCACTTGTGGTGGGATGGGCCAGGGAGGGGGGCCAGGAATTTCAGCGTTGTATTCAGTATAAGACTGACATGGATCGTATCAGGGAAAACCTGATAACGGCCCTGGAACTTGATGACTCTGAATATCTTTTCCGGCAGCAGAAGATCAAATATACCTATGGTGCTCACCCTGACCCTGGAAAGGTTTTTATGCTGATGAAACATCCGGCCCTGCGCGGAAAGCATCTGTGGTTGCCTGAAGAATTCTGGATGGATGGTGTCAGGTAACTATCTAGTGCCTGTCCATAGTTGGTCTTTTGCCCGATATCTGCGTTGGCCGAAAAATTTTATCCTTGGAATATCAATTATATGCCTGCGGAAAAATTTCCCGTGCCCCTTGATCTCGAACAAAAATTATTATTTTGCCAGGTATCCATGGTATTGCTTATTCAGATTTTTCGAATCGCTGTTCAATAATCAGAGCCGTACGGATCAGCCAGGTCACCACGGTAATTCCGAGGCAGAGGATACCCAGGGTTACTCCCAGCTCCACCCATGTGGGCAGATAATCAACAACTTCTCCCAGGGGAGAGGGGATGAGACCGGGGACAATCAGGCCGATTCCTTTTTCCATCCACACGGCCACAAAGAGAAATCCACAGGCGGGCAGGAGAACCTTCGGGTTGTCCTTGCCGGGATTGAAGGCAATCACCAAGGTGGCCAGGAGATTGATGATGACCGAGGTCCAGATCCATGGAACCAGGGAATTATGGCCGTTCATACCAAAGAAGAGGTATACGGCGGAGCTTGAGTGGTGGGTTGGAAAATAAAATTCCTTGAAGATCTCTGAAAAGAGCATGATCAGGTTGACGATTGCAGAAATGGTGATGATCAGGCGCAGTTTACGGAAAATTTTTCGGTCAATTTTATAGGTCGTGGTGCTGTGGATGACTGCAAGAATCAGGGTAATGAGGGCAGGGCCGGCTGCAAAGGCGGAGGCGAGAAAGCGGGGCCCCATGAGAGGATTATTCCAGAATGGTCGCGCCGGCAGTCCCTGGTAGAGAAAGGCCGTGACCATGTGAATGGAAAAAGCCCAGAAGATTGAGAGAAAGACAAAGGGGCGGTATTTTCGTTCGTCTGCCTTGCGGCCCATATAGTGACTGTAGAGAATATAAGCTGGGACAAGACCGTTTAAAAGAAGGTATCCATTGAGCACCAGGACGTCCCAGGCCAGAATAGATGAGGGAAAATTAAAAAGGCCGATACCGGGAATCAGATGCCAGGCCTGAAGAGGTCCACCCATGTCCACGACTATAAAGGACAGGCACATGACCAGGGCCCCGACGGCAACGCCTTCACCGATGATGACTACCCGGTGAAAATCGGGATCATGAAACATATAAGCGGGCAGAATCAGCATGACCGCCGCTGCCGCAACACCGACCAGAAAGGTGAAGTTTGAAATATAGAGCCCCCAGCTGACAATATCGTTCATCCCCGTAACCGACAGACCGAATCTTGCCTGAAACGAGTAGGCATAGATACCGAATCCAATGCCGCAGAGCAGAAAAATACGGAAAACCTGAAAGGCGATTCCACCCCTGAGATTCCAGCGAACGGCATCAGTGAAAAAGGTCTTGAGGTTCTTTCGGGGGACTGCGTTCATATTGATCCTCTTATAATATAACTAGACGAATAGTATTGTTAAATGAGATACCCGGCCCTGTGTCAGTCAATGAAGTACCAGAACTTCGGTTCTGTGCCGATATTCTCTTTCATCCTGAAGACCTTTTTATGTTCCAGGACAAAACGGATTTCGCTCTCCGGATCAAGAAGGTTTCCAAATACTCTTGATCCGGTGGGACAGGCTTCCACGCAGGCAGGCAGGCGACCTTTGCGGGTTCTCTGGATACAGAAGGTGCATTTTTCCATTTTCCCTTTTGGTCTTTTACGGTTGCCAAGGTAGTGCTGTCCGGTGGTGAGTTCCTCCTTAGGTACTTCTCCCTGTCCCCAGTTAAAACGCCTGCCGAAGTAGGGACAGGCAGCCTGACAGTAGCGGCAGCCGATGCACCAGTTGTAATCCACAACAACAATACCGTCCGGCTCCCTCCAGGTTGCCTTGGTAGGGCAGGCCTTGATGCAGGGCGCGTTTTCACAGTGGAAACACTGGACACCCATGTAGAATTTATTTTCCACCGGGACCTTGTGATAGTACTGCCCGTCTCCCGTACTGGGATCGAGCCTGCCCGGTTCCATTTCAAAGATTCTGATATACTGGGTATTGGTTTTTCTATCCAGATTGTTCTCTTTCACACAGGCGGTAACGCATTCCATAAATCCTTCACAGCGGGAGATATTAAAGGCATAACCGTAAAGAACGTTTTCTATCGGCGGGTCTGTACCGATCTGAACATCCAGATTGTCCTGTAGTTTTGCCAGTCGTTCCAGTCGCTTTACCGTTTCTTTTTTTTCCTCTTCGGTCATCAGCCGGTAGTGTTTTTTGAAATATTCCTGCCAGCGAAGTTTCATTTCCTCCGAAGTTCCTGTGTCTCCGGTTGCCATACAGCCGGTTGCCAGGGCGGCACTGCCTGCAGCCATGGCAATTGAGGCGCCTTTCAGAAAGGAACGCCTGCTGCTCGGCTTTTCGAGTACATCTTGAATTGCTGTCTGTATTTCTTCTTTTTTGGGTGAACTCATGGATTTTTCCTGTCAGTTCAACGGTACCGAATAGGTGGCCGGAAATCGTTTTGAAAATCGTGGCGAATGGGGATTATGGCAGCCTGCACAGTTATAGACTACCCGTTCTCCTGCCCAGTTCGAGACCCGTTTACCATGAGCCCCGCCGAGCCAGTCACGTTTCTGGCGGAAATGGCACTGACCACACAGTTTATAGCTGTGATCAAAATCGATTTTCCTGCCTTTTTTGTCTTCAAGAAAATTACGGTCTTCCTCGCTGTGGCAGTCAATACAGCTCAGTTCATTTCCTGCACGGCCATGGTTAATGATCACGTTCCCGTGGGTCAGTTCAAAACCCTGTTTGACGAGAACCGGTTTTTCTCCATGGCAGTTACTGCATTTGTATCTTTTAATTGCCTGCTTGCGGGCGAGAACCCGGAAAGAACCTCCCTGGTATTCTTCCAGGGCAAGGACTGTCTGCCGGGTAACAGGTCGAACCTTTTTCACGGATCGGGTGTCAAATGGTTTGACTGTTTTTTTTATACCAGCCAGAAACGATTTTTCGTTTGCCAGCGCAGAGTGGCCGGAAAACTGCAGGATCAACAGCAGAAGAACAAGAAACGGCATGGTGAACGGAATAATATGTTTCTTCATAGAGACCTGTTTTCCCATTAAGGTTTGCGTGCAAATTCCTGCAGAGGTGCTGTCTGCGGTGCCGGGACATGGCACTGTCGGCAGTTCCCCCGGGCCGAGTGGTCAACCCGGATTTCAACCACTGCTCCCGGCCCCGTGTGGCAGGCGATACAGTTTTCCCGCAGCTGCAGAGCATGGGGAATGGGTGGTGGCGAACTGGAAAGAAACGACCTGCCAAGACGTGGCGGGCTAATGGATTTCCATTCGGTTTCCACAAATTTCCCGGTAGTATTCACCTGGGCGTGGCACTGGTAGCAGAGACTGTTTTCCGGGTGGGGGGTAACCGGTACGAATTTACCGAACTCCTGGCTGTAACCACCTTCGCCATGGCAGGAGAGACAATCTGTTTCATTGCCGCTGAAGGTCAGATCCACCGGATGGGGGATGGGCGGCGGTGAACCGGGATACTGGCGTCTGTCGTAGTAGGTCGCCAGATTTCTGTCTCCCGAATCCGCAGACATGTATGGTTGCGGGGTCTGGTCGTGGGCGTCATAGATTTTCTTACCCTGGTGGTCAAAATTATTAAGATCCACACCCCGTGCGACTGTCGCGGAAAGCACCTGGGAATTTGAAAAAACCAGTACTCCAAAAAAAGAGAGCACGGTTAAAAGCCTGTTGCTTCGTTTTGAGAGTATCATCATGCTTTCTCCAGTCTCACCGCGCATTTTTTATAATCGGGTTGTTTGGAAATCGGGCAGAAGGCATCCAGGGTTACTTCGTTGATCAGGTAACTTTCGTCAAAGAACGGTACAAAGACCATGCCCCGGGGAGGAACGCCCCTGCCCCGGATCGAGGCGGGCATGGTAACTTCACCCCGTTTTGAGATGATTTTCACCATTTCACCATTGACGACACCCAGTTCGGCTGCATCTTCCGGATTGATTTCCACGTAGGAATGGGGAACGGCATTGTGGAGGACGGGAATCCTTCTGGTCATGGATCCCGTGTGCCAGTGTTCGATGACCCGGCCGGTATTGAGCCAGAAATTGTATTCGCCGTCCGGGGATTCAGCCGCAGGTTCATAGGGCCTTGCCCATATCCAGGCCCTGTGATTTTTCTTGCCATAAAAATCGAAATCTTTGCCGTTGGAACAGGCCGGATCATATTTTGCGTTAAAACGCCAGCGGGTCTCCTTGCCGTTGACGAAAGGCCACTGGACACCGGATCGTTTTTTCAGAACAGTATATGGGGCCATCTCATGTTTTGGGCCGGCATGGAATTTTCTGTATTCTTCCCATATTTTGCCGATATATTCATCCTGGCTCCATGGGAACTGTTTTTCAAAACCGAGTCTTCTGGCCACTTCGATAATCTGCCAGGTGTCAGACATGGCCTCCCCGGGAGGTTTGACAATTTCTGCGAAATGCTGGGTTCTGCGTTCCGAGTTGCCGAACATGCCTTCCTGTTCTATCCACATGGCAGCGGGCAGGATCACATCCGCCACATCAGTTGTGGGTGTCGGGTAAACATCGGAGACAACAACAAACCGGTCGTCTTTCCTGGCGCCGTCACGGTAACGGCGCAGATTGGGCATGGTGACCATCGGGTTTGTCACCTGGATCCAGATGAATTTAATATCGCCGCGATCAAGGGCACGGAACATCTCAACCGTGTGGTAGGTCGGTTTGGGGTCTATATTTTCAATGGGAACATCCCATATTTCGGCTGCCATTTTACGGTGATGCTCGTTCATTACAACTCCGTGGGGCAGCTTATGGGTCAGGGTTCCCACTTCTCGGACGGTGCCGCAGGCGCTTGGCTGGCCTGTAAGGGAGAAGGGGCTGTTTCCAGGGGTGGATATTTTCCCCACCAGCAGGTGGATGTTATAGACAAGGTTATTGATCCAGGTTCCCCTGGTATGCTGGTTCATACCCATGCACCAGAAAGAGGTGACTTTGAGATCAGGATCCCCGTAAAGCGCTGCCATGTATTTGATGTTTTTGGCAGACACTCCAGAGATTTTTTCTACCTTTTCCGGGCTGTAATCCTCCAGGAAACGTTTATACTCTTCGAAATTAATTGATTCGGCCTTATCGCTTGAAAGCGAAATGATCCTCGGTTCCGTAACCGATATTGGTTTTACCTTTGTAAAAGGATACGTGTTCATTGACAAAATCCCAGTTCACCCAGTCGTTTTTTATGATTTCATAGCAGATGGCATTGGCAACAGCCAGATCGGTCTGGGGACGAAAGAGAATCGATTTATCGGCCGCCTGACTGGTTCGTGTCGAGCGGGTGGCGAAATCAATGATGGTGACGTTATTTCTCCGTTTCCGGTTGGCCAGCATTCGGGAAAAAAGCACCGGATGCATTTCGGCCATATTGTTGCCCCAGGTGATGAATACATTGGCATGGTCCATGTCTTCATAACAACCCATTGGTTCGTCAATGCCGAACGAAGTCATGAAACCGGTCACGGCACTGGCCATACAGAGCCTGGCATTGGCCTCCACGTTGTTGGTGCCGAGACAGCCCTTGAACAGTTTTGAAGCGACATAGCCGTCGGGAATGGTCCACTGGCCGGAACCGTAAATGGCAACCGAGTCTTTACCGTGTTTCTCCCTGGTTGCCTTGATTTTATCTGCTATGATATCAAGTGCTTCTTTGATGGGAACTTCAACCATTTCTCCATTTTTCCTGACCTTGGCCGTGGTGATACGATCTTTGGCGTAAAGTGCCTGGACGGAGTGATATCCCTTCATGCAGCAGAGGCCCTTGTTGACACTGCAGTTGGGATCACCTTTTACAGCTACGGCTCTGCCGTCCGAGACACCGATCAGTACCCCGCAACCGGTACCGCAGAAGCGGCATGGGGCTTTCTGCCAGGAGATTATGCCGGAATTATTTTTCAACTTCTGCCAGCTGCCAAAACTGGCGCCGGGAAAAAGCGCTCCGGCTGTGGCAACCGCGCTGCTTGCGGCTGCGTACTTCAAAAACCTTCGTCTGTTGAGTTTCACCTTAATTTCTCCTTGATTTTTCGTCATCATAGCCAAAGGTCAGGCTCAGGGACTGCAGGGACTGCAGCTTTTTCAGTTTTTCCTGGAGCTCATCTTCGGTAGCTTCATCCGGTGTATCGGTAACCAGGACAACAACCTCGCGGTTGTCGGATGGAATAACTTCACAATGGGACAGGGAGGCGAGATCAGCGCAAAGCATCTCTTTTGCGCCATTTGCGGGTATGGCAAGATAGCTGAATATCGGCATTCTTACTCCTTCTGGTGGTTCAATAAGTGCTACAATGTAATACCCGTTCAGAATAGCACATGGGAGACCTGTTTCTTTGACTTAAGTCAAAAGATTTACCACAATGTAGCATATTGTGAGCCAAAGCAGAATATAAATTCTTACAGACAAGAGAGATGAACAGAAAAAATAAAATAAATCGACAGAATACAGAATGGGCTGTTTTGTATTTATGTTCACAAAAACAAATAGATATCTATTTGGCATACAGATAGTATCAATGTAATACAGCTATGGATGTTGATTGAATTAAATGTCTGCTTGATTTGACATTTCTTCATTTTGGGTGATATGATTTTATAATCATACGGAAGTGGTCAGATAAATTTGTCAGACCACATCTTGAAATTTCAATAGTGGAGGCTGTAATGTTCAGAAAATTACTTTTGTTTTTTATTCTTTTCGGTCTGATTTCAACGTTAAATTTTTCTGTTGCTTTTGCCGCAAGTGCAACGAGAGAAGAGTGTGTGGCCAAGGTTCAGGAAGCTGTTAAACTCGCAGAGGAAAAGGGAGAGGAAGCTGCTCTGGCCCAGGTTGGAGATCCAAATGGGCCGTTCGTCTGGAAAGATTCGTACGTTTTTGCTGCTTCGGCTGACCAGGCTGTTATCAAAGCCCATCCGTTTAAACCAAAACTTGTGGGGAAAGTCCTTCTTCATGTGAAAGATGTCAACGGTGTTCTTATTTTTTCAGAGATCTCCCGTGTTGCCAGCTCGAGTTCGGGAAAGGGATGGGTAGATTATATGTGGCCGAAACCGGGTGAAAAAAAACCGTCCCAGAAACATACATATGTTGAAAAAATTCCTGGTACGAACCTGGCTTTTGCGGCAGGGTATTATGAATGATGGTGTTATTGATTGTGTGCAAGGAAGGAGTAACCTTCCTTGCCTGATACAGAGGTAAAAGAAGTTATTGAACAAGCTATGGATAGTTAATGAAAAAAATAATACTGACAATTAAAAGTAAAATTGTGCTGCTGGCTGCGGTGGGGATCTTTGGTCTGCTGCTTATTTCGGCAATCAGTTATACCATTGATAAAGCAAAGGTTAATAACTATAAGGTAATGGACCTTAGCCGTGAGATTGTTCAGGTTATTCTGAATGAAGTCCTGATTATCAACACATCCAGTGCAACTGATCCGAAGATAAAAGAATTCCAGGAAGAGCACGATCAGGCCGGAAAGCTGATTGCGGAAATACGCGCA
>NZ_JBPLBA010000229.1:0-9315 GCF_054039375.1 Desulfomarina sp.
AGGCTAGCCTACGGTCAAAAATCACTGGAAATCTCAACTGATAAGGAATTCAAATGAAAAAGTGTCAGTCCAGGTCATATTATAATCAGTCTAATGTGATTTTTGAAATACGCCTGATAAAACAGGCATATCCCCGGAGTCATAAATAGCAGGCTGAGTTTCATACCTAATCAGAAAAAGTTATCAAAAAAAATATCAGCAAGCCGTTAAGGGGTCAGGAACGTAAGAAATTATGAATATTACCGTATCATGATGAAGAAGGGCAGCAGAATATAATGAGAATTCCTGTAATAGATCTGGGCCGTTGCAGTGAATGCCTGGGCTGTGTTGAGATTGCGCCCCAGATTTTTCGATACAATGAATTCCTGGGGTATATGGAAGTCGCTGAAATGGATACCTACGAAAAAAAAGATGTTGACGAGGCGATAAAAAACTGTCCGGAAGATTGTATTTCCTGGGAAGAGGTCTGACTGCATGGACAACTCTTTTCAGCTTGTATCACAGTTTTCACTCTCAGGTGATCAGCCGGACGCTGTTGCGAAACTGGCCCAGGGTGTTGAAAAAGGTGTTAAAAGTCAGGTGCTTCTTGGGGTTACCGGTTCCGGTAAAACTTTTACCATCGCCAATGTTATTCAGCGTGTGCAACGGCCTTCCCTGGTTATTGCTCCAAACAAGACCCTTGCGGCCCAGCTGTTTGGCGAGTTCAGGGAACTTTTTCCCCGCAATGCTGTTGAGTATTTTGTATCCTATTACGATTATTATCAGCCGGAGGCGTATATTCCCCAGTCCGACAGTTATATAGAAAAGGACTCTTCAATAAATGATGCCATCGACAAAATGCGTCATTCTGCCACCCGTTCCCTGCTCACCCGGCGTGATGTGCTGATTGTTGCCTCCGTGTCATGTATTTACGGCCTGGGTTCTCCCGAAGAATACAAAAATATGCATCTGTTCCTGCGGACCGGTGAAGACTACCCCCTGGAAGATGTTCAGCGGCGCCTGGTTTTTATGCAGTATGAACGTAACGATGTCTCATTTCACAGGGGAACTTTCCGGGTTCGGGGGGATGTGACCGATATCTTTCCGGCCCACGAGGAGGACCGGGCTGTACGCCTTGAGTTTTTTGGTGATACACTCGATGGTATTACGGTGATTGACTCCCTGACGGGGGCGGTTCTTGAGACGCTTGATGAATATACTGTTTTCCCCGGCAGTCATTTTGTGACCTCAAAGGAGAGGCTGCAGATTGCCGACCGGACGATCAGGGAGGAACTGCAGGAACGTCTGCAGTTTTTCCAGAATGAAAATCGCCTGGTGGAGGCCCAGCGCCTGGAACAACGGACCATGTTTGATCTTGAAATGATCAGGGAACTGGGATATTGCACCGGCATTGAAAATTACAGCAGACATCTGACCGGAAAACCTCCCGGGGCACCTCCGCCCAACCTGCTGGACTATTTTCCCGAGGATTACCTGCTTTTCATTGATGAGAGTCATATCGGTATCGGTCAGCTGAACGGCATGTATAACGGGGACAGATCCCGCAAAACCACCCTTGTCGATTACGGTTTTCGTCTTCCCTCCGCCCTGGACAATCGTCCGCTGCGTTTTGATGAGTTTGAAAAGCGTATCAACCAGGTGATCTACGTCTCTGCAACACCTGGTCCCTATGAGCTGAAGCAGGTGGGAGGGGGGGTGGTGGAGCAGGTTATCCGGCCGACCGGTCTTCTTGATCCGAGAATCGAGGTCAGGCCGGCCGCCAATCAGGTCGATGACCTGCTGGAAGAGATACGGTTGCGGACGGAACGGAAGGAGGCGGTTCTGGTGACCACCCTGACCAAGAGAATGGCCGAGGATCTTACAGATTATTATGAAAATCTCGAAATTCGTGTGCGGTATCTTCATTCGGATATAAAAACTCTGGAACGGGTTGAACTGATACGTGAACTGCGAAACGGTGAATTCAATGTCCTGGTCGGCATCAACCTCCTGCGGGAGGGACTCGATATTCCCGAGGTATCCCTGGTTGCTATCCTGGATGCTGATAAGGAAGGGTTTCTCCGTTCGGAGAGGTCTCTTATTCAGACCTGCGGTCGGGCCGCTAGAAACGTTGACGGCCTGGTGATCATGTATGGTGATGAGATTACCGGCGCCATGAAATATACGATTAAAGAGACAGAGAGGCGGCGGAAAATACAGCAGGAGTACAACAGAAAAAATAATATTACACCCAGGACCATTATTTCCCCGGTGAAAAACAGTATGCAGGAACATCTCCAGGCATCGGGTTATTCTGCTGATGATCACCATAATCTGTCGCAGGTGGCGGAGGAAATACCCGAATACCATTCTTTCAATGATCTGGAAAAAGAGATTGGCAGGCTGGAGACAGAGATGCATGACGCGGCCGGGAAACTGGCATTTGAAAGGGCTGCTGAATTGAGGGATCGTATAAAAACATTGAGAATGCTGGAGATAGAATTGGGATGAAAGCCGGTTTTTCAAGGAAAATAT
The DNA here is from genome assembly GCF_054039375.1 of Desulfomarina sp. Classification (NCBI taxonomy): domain Bacteria; kingdom Pseudomonadati; phylum Thermodesulfobacteriota; class Desulfobulbia; order Desulfobulbales; family Desulfobulbaceae; genus Desulfomarina; species Desulfomarina sp. Next base: position 2,515 of record NZ_JBPLBA010000229.1, read on the forward strand.
CTCTTGCCGTCATACCCTTTTGTGTGGCCTGGTTGATGCGCATATGGTTTTTTACCTGCAGGGTGAAGGTATACAATGCAGAACGTTTTGCGGAGGTGGATGATGGAAAAAAGGTGATCATTGCCTCCTTCTGGCATTATACGATAATCTATGTTTTTTATTTTCTTCGGAGATATCGGGCCACGGTGATGGTGAGTGCCAGTGATGACGGAGACTATATAGCCGCCCTTGCCCGTAATTTCGGTTTCAGTACCGCCAGGGGGTCAAGTAACAGAAAAGGGGTGGCCGCTTTGAAGAAACTGCTCGGTATTATACGCAGTGGTGAAAACTGTGCCATGGTGGCTGATGGTTCTCAGGGGCCTCCCAGGGTTGCCCAGGCCGGTGCTATTCTTCTTGCCTCCAGAACCGGTGTACCCCTTGTTCCCATGACATGGGCGGCTTCAAGTTATTTTACAATTCATTCCTGGGACAAAACGGCCATTCCCAGGCCTTTTTCAAGGATAAATTATTATTTTGGTGAACTTCTTTACGTTCCTGCCGGGATCCGGGGGGACGAAATTGAACGATACAGGTGTCTGCTTGAAGAACGGTTGAATACTCTTTACGAAAGAGCATGGACAGGTTTTGACAGAACGGAACATTAGGCGTAATTACTCACAGGTACCCCAGCTTTTCACGGTCTCTTTTGCCCGCATGGTTAGGCTATAGCGAAGAAGAGCCTGCAAAAATCTGCTGCACCTGTGAGCAATTACAGTTCAGAGTTAATAAAATCATAGAGTTGCTACCCCTTTGACCAATTACCATTAGGCCGGGTGAAAGAAAGGATGGAAGAGTGAAAAAAGGACTTGTTATTGCCGGTCTTGCCGGAGGTTCAGGAAAGAGTGTTGTCTCTGTCGGACTTTGTGCAGCATTGCGCCGAAAGGGAAAAAATATCGTTCCTTTCAAAAAGGGACCGGATTATATCGACGCAGGATGGCTGCAGCTTGCCGCGGGACACAACTGTTATAATCTAGACCCATATCTTATGGAGCCGGAAAAAATAACTGATTCCTTTCTAAAACGTTCAGCATCCGCTGATATTGTTATTGTTGAAGGAAATCGGGGACTTTATGACGGTGTCAACGTGGAGGGGGGATATTCCACGGCGGATCTTGCTCTGGCCCTGAAACTTCCCGTCCTGCTAGTGGTCAACTGCACCAAGACCACGCGAACTGTGGCTGCTATGGTTATGGGCTGCATGCAATTTGAACCGCAGCTTGATGTCTGTGGAGTTATCCTCAATCGGATAGGGACAGAGCGTCAGAAAAAACTAATAACCGAAGCGGTCCACTATTACACAAAACTACCTGTTCTCGGGGCAATACCCAGGCTGAAAAAAGATATTTTTCCCATGCGCCATCTTGGAATGGTACCCTGGCAGGAATATGAAGGTTCCGGGAAGGCCCTTGATTTCCTGGCTGATCTGATTGAAGAAAATGTCGATCTGGAGAAGATCAGAACTCTGATGGCTGAGGTAAAAGGACCTGAAGCAGGAGTTTTGGACAGGAGGAGAAAAAAAATTCAGAAAGATGTAAGGATAGGTGTTCTGCGGGATGCCGCTTTTCAGTTCTATTATGCGGAAAATCTGGAAGCCCTTGAGCGTTGTGGAGCTGAGCTGGTTTTTCTTAACGCCATGACTGACAGCGGGCTGCCTCCCCTCGACGGTCTGTATATTGGTGGTGGTTTTCCTGAAACCGGAGCCCGCCTTCTTGCCGAAAACAGAGATTTTCGCAGGAGTGTAAAAGATGCGGCGGAGAGCGGAATGGTGATCTATGCCGAGTGTGGCGGGCTGATTTATCTCGGAAGGTCTATTACAATTGATGGTGAGACGTTTCCCATGAGTGACGTCTTTCCCGTCAGTTTCGGTATGTCGCCAAAACCCCAGGCCCATGGCTATACTAATTTCATTGTGGACGGTGAGACAGTTTTTTATCCCTGCGGATTAAAGGTCAAAGGGCACGAGTTCCGATATTCCACCATTTTGGAATGGCATGGGAAGGATAGTGATCTGGTGCTGAAAATGGAACGGGGAAAAGGTTTTTGTAATGGTCGTGATGGACTGGCAAAAAAAAATATTCTGGCGCTCTATACCCATGTGCACGCGGAGGGAACTGTGCAATGGGCAGAGGGTTTTGTTGGTCGATGCCGGGCCCTGCGGGGGGGGGGCAACCAGCCTGTAATTCCCCGCAGGTGCCATTTTTGCAGGCTTTTCTTCTCTGCAGTTTATCTGTGCGGATAAAAGAGACCATGAGAAGCCGGGTGCCTGCGAGCAATTGCACCGGCTAATGTATCGGAGCTGTCCCCAGGACCTTCAGGTATATTTCCCGCTGGGTTGCCTCATCGGGTGGAGGTTCCACCCAGTCGATAAAGGATTCTGAAACACGCATGTAATCGCCGTTGTCCTCCTTGCATTTATCACAGACACTCTGGGCATTATCCCGGTAGATGATCACCTTGGAAGCTGGATCGCCACTGGCTGAAACGGCGGCCATCTTCCGGCAGCCGCATTCCAGTCTTATAATAACTACCCCTATGCCCTCGGGGCTTCCTTCGAGAATGCCTTCGACCATGGCCTGCTCACGTTTTTCCACCCGGAGCTTTTTTTCCGATTTTTTCTGTTTTGTTTTCTGAGACATGATTTTCCAGTAGTTGTTTTTTTTACTCTGGTACGCAGTATTACGAAAAGTGAACAAAAGGTCAACAAGGATGTTCCGTGAGTTTTCCTGTCTGACTGGGAAATAACCAATATTTGATTTTGTACGGAATTGCTCATTTTCAGGCAGATATGTAATGGTGTGTTTTTTTAATTCCTGTCTGTCCAGTAGACAATCCGTTTTTGCTTGACAAAAATCTGGCCTTGAATTATTGGAGTAGTACACGAAATGACTGAGTCGTTCGGGTTAGTTCCGCATATCAATAAGTACGATGTCTGCTTATTTAAAACTCACTCTATGGAGGTGAATTATGTTCGAAGTAGTGGTAGATAAAGATAAATGCAGTGGCGATGAAGAATGTGTAGCAGCATGTCCAGCACAGGTATTTGAAATGGAAGACGGCAAGGCTGAGCCCGTGGAAATGGATGAATGCCTTGGTTGTGAAACCTGTGTTGAAGTTTGTCCGGAAGATGCAATCACAGTAACTGAGATGTAATTACTGCTGCATTCGCTTTATGTGACAAGCCCATCTCCTGAGCAGGGGATGGGCTTGTTCCGTTTCTGAGGAGGACACTGGTGAAATCAAAAAAAACTCTGCTGTTACGGTTTAAACCGGGAGTTGCCAGGCGAACTCATCTTCTTCTTGCGGCAATGCTATGGTCCGGGGTCGGGACACTTTTACTGACAAAAGGATTTTTTCGTCTCGCAAGGGTGTCTGATTATCAGGCAGTAATTGTTGTCGTCTCCCTGGTGGCTGGTACTCTCAAGGGATATCTTGTTCTTGACCGGTCGGCCAGGAGAACCCTCAAACGCATATCAGGGTTCCATGACAATACCTGTTTCGGGGCCGTGTATTCTATAAAGACATGGATGCTGGTCGGGGGAATGATAGCCATGGGAATTGGTTTGCGCAGATCGTCACTCCCTTCTGAACTGCTCAGTTTCATTTATTTAACAATAGGGTGGGGACTGCTTTTTTCCAGCAGGCTCGCCTGGTTTGCCTGGAGGAAAGGGACGGGTTATGTCTGATACATCGTTCAACTGTGTTTCTGTCAGCAGGAAGGCTCTGCAGAGCAATTACAAATTCATTGAAAGCCGGGTGGCTCCGGGTGTCAAAGTGATGGCCATGGTGAAAGCGGATGCGTATGGACATGACATGGTCCTCACAGCACGGGCATTTCAAGATGTCGGCTGCACTGTTTTCGGGGTAGCGGAACTCTGTGAGGCAGTCACACTCCGTAAATCCGGCATAAAGGGACAGATTTTTGTCATGCTCGGGTTTGATCCGGAAAATGCAGCAATTGTTGTTGAACATGGGTTGACTCCCGCAGTATTTTCCTCCGGGGCCGCAACTGCCCTTTCCCATGCCGCTGTAGAGGCAGGGAAACATGCTGGAGTGCATATCAAAGTCGATACGGGTATGGGGCGGTTGGGTGTCATGCCCAGGGACCTGGACGGGTTTGTGAGGGAGCTGGATGCGTTGCCGGGAATATCGGTCCAGGGGATCATGAGTCACTTCCCTGAATCGGATGTGATGGATTCCCCCAGCACCAGGGACGGTTTTTCCGTCTTTCAACAGGCATGTTCATCCCTGGCCGGACGGGAGAATTTCGTCCTCCACATTGCCAATTCCGGAGCAGTGCTTAACTTTCCCGACACCAACTGCGATATGGTTCGTGCCGGAATATCTCTGTATGGCTATCACCCTTTCGGCAGGCAGCCTGAAAACACCAGTGATAGCTTGAGACTTGTACCGGCCATGACATTTACAACACGGATTATTCAAGTGAAAGATCTGCCGAAAGGTGCTGGAATAAGCTACGGTCACACTTTTAGAGCTGAACGGGATATGCGGATTGCTGTCCTTCCTGTCGGATACGAGGACGGTTTTTCCCGTATTCTGTCAAACCGGGGAGAGGTCCTGATCCATGGCAGGAAGGTCCCTGTGCGGGGTCGGATCTGCATGAATATTTGTATGGTTGATATTACAGGAATGGACGGAGTTCAGACAGGTGATGAGGCCGTTCTCCTGGGACGACAGGGTGATGCAGTGATAACGGCTGACGATATAGCTGAAAAAACCGGCAGTATAAGTTATGAAGTACTTTGTCTTTTTGGCAATAATAATAAAAGAGTGCACAGAGAGTAGAATGGAATGATTCGTTTACAGGTCAAGTCAGTTCTGGACAATTGTTTTGAAGAAGGTGTGATCGCAGGGAGCTGGTCCGACAGCGGCAGGGGCAAATATACGGTGGAACTGCCCAGACATGAAGGTCAGGGGGATTTTTCTTCCAATATTGCCCTGGTACTTGCAGGAATTGAGAAGCGCAATCCGAGGGAGATTGCAGCTGCGGTGGTGGAAGGGCTGGCTGGGGAGAAAAAACTTTTTAGACGGGTGGAAATTGCCGGTCCCGGTTTCATTAATTTTTTTATCAATGGTGATGTCTGGCGCACTCTCATCCCCGTTGTCATTGACCGGGATGAAGACTTCGGCAGAAGTGAAGTTGGCCGCAGCAGGAAGGTGATGGTTGAATTCGTCAGTGCCAATCCCACCGGCCCCCTCAGTATCGGTCACGGCAGACAGGCTATTCTCGGTGATTCAATTGCCAGGCTGCTGGAAGCCACGGGGCACGATGTGTTTCGGGAATATTATTACAATGACGCCGGCAGGCAGATGCGTGTTCTCGGAGAATCGACAAGAGCCAGGTACCTGGAACTGATCGGGGAAAAAGCTGTTTTTCCGGAGGATGGTTACCAGGGAAAATATATTATTGATATCGCCCGTTCTCTCGTTGATGAAAGAGGGGATTCGCTGAAAAGCGTGGAAGATGTTACCCCGTTTAAAAAGTGTGCTTAGAAATTTATCTTCAGGGATATTTCCAGGACACTTGAGCGAATGGGAATTGTTTTTGACAACTATTATAATGAACGTTCCCTTTATGAAGACGGTCATATTGATGATGTGGTTTCCCGGTTAAAAGAAAAGGGATATGTTTACGAAAAAGACAACGCCGTCTGGTTCAAAACAACAGAGTTCGGGCAGGAAAAGGACCGTGTAATCATTAAAAGCAGTGGGGAACCCACATACAGGTTGCCTGATATCGCCTATCACAGGGAAAAGTTCAGGAGAAATTTTGACTGGCTGATTGATATATTCGGTTCAGACCATATTGCCACTGTTCCCGATGTCCTTGCGGGTGTAGAGGCCCTGGGGTATGATCCGTCCCTTGTGACTGTTGTGCTGCATCAGTTTGTTACTCTGACCAGGGATGGAAAGCAGGTGAAAATGTCCACCAGAAAAGCCAATTTCATAACGGTGGATGAGCTTATTGAACTGGTGGGCACTGATGCGGTTCGTTTCTTTTTTATGATGCGCAGGGCGGACAGCCAGATGGAGTTTGATCTGGATCTCGCCACGAAAAGAAGCCAGGAGAACCCGGTTTATTATGTGCAGTACGGACATGCAAGGCTCTGCTCCATAATCCGCCAGGCCAGGGAAAAAGGGTTGCAGCCGGGCCATCTCGAAGAGGTTGATCTGTCCCTTCTGCGGGAGCCTGAAGAATTGGACATTCTTAAAGCTGTTTCAGCTTTTCCGGAAATGATTGAAACTGCAGCACTTGAACTGGCGCCCCACAAGGCTATTTTTTATTTTATTGATCTCGCAGGGAAATTTCACAGTTACTACAATAAGCACAAGGTATTAACCGATGATCTGCCACTGACCAGGGCCCGTCTGGCACTGGTGGAAGTGTTGCGTATCGTCATTCGCAACGGGCTTGATATTACAGGTATCAGCGCACCTGAAAAAATGTAATTGCTCACAGGCACCCCAGCTTTTCACGGTCTCTTCTGTTCACATAGGTGGGCTATAGCGAACAGAAGAGCCTGCAAAAATCTGTGGCACCTGTGAACAATTACAGTTCAGAGTAATAAAATCATAGAGTTGTTACCCCTGTAAGGAGTTACAAGGTAATTGCTCACAGGCACCCCAGCTTTTCACGGTCTCTTCTGTCCACATAGGTGGGCTATAGCGAACAGAAGAGCCTGCAAAAATCTGTGGCACCTGTGAACAATTACAGTTCAGAGTAATAAAATCATAGAGTTGTTA
>NZ_JBPLBA010000230.1:0-33514 GCF_054039375.1 Desulfomarina sp.
CGTTCAAAATTCCATCTTCCGCAGGTTCAGAGTCAATGTCATTAACTTAAGGACAAGATAGTTCAGGAAAGTCCCATTCTGACTTGGCCGAGGGTGTCTGCAGCCAGGACGGCTGCAGTCAAGCCCCCGGGGACGGGTTTATGGCGTCCCTCGGACAAGGTCAGAATGGGAATTATCGCCTGAGTTAACGACATTGGGTTCAGAGTTCCGACAACACCAGTCCTCTGGCATCGGCAGAACGCCGCAGAGCGGGAATATTATCATCCACGTAGTCAAAAACCCGGGCCCGTTTATTTTTCGCCGGCCGCATTATTCGGCCGATAACCTGGAGAAGACGACCCTCGAATGCAATGGGCGTGGTCAGAAAAAGGGTGGAAAGACCGGGACAGTCAAATCCTTCACTGATAAGCTGCAGGGTGGAAACCAGTACTTCCACCCTGCCTTTCTGAACATTATCTACGATTTTCATACGTTCTTCGGCGGAAATTGTTCCGGTAAGAAGTTTCACGTTGATACCCTCGGCCTTGAGTTTTTCCTCAAAGAAACGGCAATGAGCCACCCGATCGGAAACAACCAGACAGGTGGCACCTTCCTGCTCTCTCACCACGGCAATAATATCGTTCAGAATTTGCCTGTTTCTTCCTTCGTGGCGGGTCAACGCCTTGATCATGGCAGGATAATTCCCGCGATAACCATATTGAAAAGAGGTGCTTTTTCTGATTATTTCCGGTTTTAAAACAGCACCACTTGCTTTAAGTTCATGGGAATCAACCCGGTGGATCCGATCTCCCATGAAAAAATAAATCAACCTGGTCATCTCACCGTCACTCCGAAAAGCAGTAGCGGAAAGACCAAGGAGATAGTGGCAGTCAAACCGGGAGACCACATCAGTAAACAATGTTGCAGGAACACGATGACACTCATCAACAACCAGATGACCAAACTGCTCAACCAGCTCATCAATTCTTTTTCTTGCACTGTTGACGATGCTGATGGTCAAAGGACCCAGGGAAAACCTGCCATCCCCGACCAGGCCGACTTCACAGGAGAGAAACTGTTCCGTGCGTTCCTTCCACTGGTAAAGCAATTCCTTACTGTGCACCACGACAAGGGTCGGCTGCCTGCGGACGGCAATCAGGGCAAGAGCCATAACAGTTTTACCACTGCCGGTCCCGGATTCAATAACACCAAAGGATTTTTCCCTTGCCGCATCAACTGCAACCTGCTGATAGGATCGCAGTTCCCCCCGGAAAGAGAAATCAATTTCCGCCAGCAATCTTCGCCTGTCAATTATTTCCGGGTCACGGCCGAGAAGACGACGGCACAGCAGAACAGCCTGATTGGCAAATCCCCTGGGAAAACGAAGCCCCCCCGGAACAGGTTCATAATATTTCAATTGGGGTTTGAGTTTTTTTCCTATCCAGCGACCATATTTTCTGGCCGCAATATACTGTGGATTCTCAATTGTCAGCCGTTTTTTCAATTCCTGCTCAAAGTCAAAATCGATTCCGCTCAGAAGACAGTCTGCTGCTACGGTCAATGTCAGTTCCACACCTTCACCCCTCTCCTGTTTCCTGCTTGATAAGAAAAGATCTATTGGCTACAATAATGGTAATTACTCGATTTAAGGTAACTACTCACAGGGGTAACAATTATATGATTTTATTACATCTGAACTGTAATTGCTCACAGGTGCCGCAGATTTTTGCAGGCTCTTATGTTCGCTTTTACCTACCTATGCGGACAAAAGAGACCGTGAAAAGCTGGGGTACCTGTGAGCAATTACGATTTAAGTTAAAATATTAACACTGGCATCCAGTTTTGCCAAACACACTCTGTCATATAGGAATCCAGGGCGGTCTGGGCCGTTTTCTTGATCATGGCATTGATATAAGATGGATTATCGCCGGCTGTATCATCCCTGATATCCCGTGGATAGTTCTTAAAATACTCCTGGCAGTCACTCCCATCAACCCATATGACCTGCGTCTTTACTGCATGACACAGGCCAGTCTTCTCTTCTGCCTGCTGCTCTCGGGAGCTGTTGCCCAGATGACCCGCAGCCCGCTGATGATCTTTTTCATACTCGCAGCCAACTGCCTGTTCCATCTCCTCCTTGACGCAATACAGATAAAATGGGGAAACGGGGTCCACCTTTTTGCTCCGTTTTCCTGGAAGATGACCCGGTTTAATTTCCTCTGGCCGGAACACCTTCTCATACTTTTATTCACCTGTTTCGGTCTTTTCTTCATGATTGTCTACTGGAGAGAAGCTGTGAATAAGACCATGTCGCTCCGGCACCCACGTGGAGTAAGGGCACTGGTTGCCACCATCCTTTTCCTCTTTTACCTGCTGGGACCTATCCTGTTCATGAACAACGTTGAAAAACTGGACTGTTATTATATCCACACCCTGCGTGAATATAATAATCGACCCGGCAAGCAGGTTAAATTTGACAGAGCCCACTATTTCAGCGGTAGCAAAATCCTGAGGACTTTTTCCGGAGAAATGATCCATGTCACAGGCAGACAGCCGATAAAGTCAGGAAGAGTCTCTTTCCAGGGGAGGTTTGTCAACCCATCAACAGTTCAGGTTTCCCACTACCACCTCCACCGGGACCACCGTGATCTTGCATCAGTTATCGGTCTTTTTATGGCTTGCGCTTTAGTGCTGCACTCGGTATTACTATCTCAATTTCGAAAAAAAGATAATTACCAACCGAGTCATTAACTCAAGCGATCAATGCGAAAAATTCTCTTCTACCTCATCATCTACCTGCTCTGCCTGCCCGTTTTCAGCCACGCAGGTACAAACCAGTACATCACCCTGGATATTCCGGAAACAGTAATCGCCAGAGCCATCACCGCTATGCTCCCCCTGAATATTGATGCCCATTCAAAGAATATTCGCGGGGATATTACAATCCTGAATATCAGCGAACTGCAGTTAAGCAACCGGCATCTTGCCTGTCGACTGCATCTGGCAGGGAATAATCTTGCCTTTCTCACGGAAATCGCAGGACATGAAATAAAATTAAAAGTCGGTTCAGTGGAAATAGACTTCAGGGCCAATGCCGCACTCCGGTTTGATGCGGCAAAACAGATTCTCTATATAAAACCCGTCATCAATACCGTGTCGGCAAAAGGTGATGGGCGAAACGGAGAAATCGGCAAAGCCCTGATCGGACTCCTCAATGGCCGTGAATTCCCGATCACAATGCAGGAACTTGACCCGCTTATCGCCAGAACCGGGTCAAAAACTGTTGTTATTGCCACAAAAATCACCGATATCATGGTCAGAAAAGACCGCCTGCAGCTCAAACTGACTCCGACAATTGGTGTAAAATAAAAAACTATTCCTGCTACGTAATTCCTCACAGGTTCCACAGATTTTTCAGGCTCTTTTGTTCACTATAGCCTGCCTGTACGGATAAAAGAGACCGTGATCAACCGGAGTGCCTGTGAGCAATTATCCTGCTACCACACGAGATCGTCAGGCACTTCGTATTCCGCATAGGGATCATCATCATTTTTCTGTTCCTGTTCCGGACTATTGAGCAGAACAAAAACTGTTTTATCCAGTTTCAGGATTTTTTCGGCGATATTTCTCGGAACAACCTCATACTTATCGCCAAGCATGACTACTGCCAGTTTCCCCGATGACAGTCTGTCAGCCATATCCGTATTGACAAAGATACGCTGTATCTTCCCTCCGGCATTAAACCTGTATTGTATTCCCGACTCATCTTTTTCCAGCATACCGGCGGTTATCATCTGCCGGATAGCCGCTGCTGTCTCTCTTTTTTTCAGTTTCTCTTCCCGTTGACGGTTGAGTTCCCTGGCCCTGGCCTGTTTTTTTTCCAGAGCAGCCTTTGCAAGAAGAGCATTTTCATCAACAGACTGTTGCCCAGCCCTCTGCTTCTTTTTTTTGCGATGCTTCTGCTTCTTTATAGTGTTGACTTTCTTTTTATCAACCAGTCCCAGTTTCAGAAACTGATCCTGCAATGAATTTCCCATGGAGAGCCTGTTGATTGTTATGATTTTATCTTAAATCCGTGACAGCTTCGCGGTTATTTTCTGGTAAAAACCTGGACACTTCAATAATCGCGGAAAATAGCAACTTTTCAAAAGAGCCTCAAGATATTTCTTCCACGCCATACAACAGATAAAAAAAAGAACAGAAAGCAGCACAACCGTATAAAATCGGCAAAACTGTAACTCCAAACTGAACACTGTAAAGGAACAGGGAAAGAAACAGAAAGAAAACAGCAATAAAAAACTGAGAATAAACACTTTTCAGAAAAAGATATCTGTACCCGCCCATCGCCCTGGCATAATCAAAAAATTTCTTATTGAAAGACAGACGAAAAAACGAGGTGCAGAAAGCAACCAGAACAATAATACCTGCCTGCATCCAGGAAGACATATTTTCAGACAACCACCCCCTCAAGCCCCATGAAAAAGCATAAAGAAAAACAGCACTCCCATACACCCGACCGCCGTCCAGTTGATCTATGCGTTCTTTTATGAGAATAAAGATTACAGCCAGCACCAGCGCCAGGAGAATAACCACTATCCCCAGTTTCACAAAACTTCCCCCGACAATCAGAAAAAGAGTGATCAGCCAGAAATAGCTTTCCAGGTAAAGAAAAATCCCGTCGATCACGAAAACCAAGCGGGAATATAATTTGTCTCTGAAAACAATGGCTTCACCCATTGTCATTCTTTTTTCGCTGCGCAAAGCCTCTGGAAAATTTATGTCTTCTTTAGCCTGCCTGCAAAACGATACTAATGCCAGGAGGACTATAACCAGGGAAAGCAGACAGATTGTCGACAGGCCGAAATCCTCAAGCAACAGACTGCCGGCGAAAATTCCCGCTTTCAGGACCAGGGCCACAAAGATCTGGAAGTTCCCGAACAGGAGGCCTGAATTCCCATCAGTACTGCGTGACAGAAAGAGCACCCGCTGAATCATCCAGTAAAAGCAGGAATAGGCTCCATTTATAAGTGCCACAGCCACAAGATTCACGTGAAGAAAAACCGCAGATACCAGGAACAGTTCCAGGAACAGGGAAACAACAATCATCCGGAACAGACCGAAACGAAACACTCTCTCCCAGCCCCACAGGGAAAGAGTAAACCCCACCCCTGTCATAGAGACAAAAAGAGCGACAATCGCAAAAGAATTATTTACTTTATAGAGGTAAACGGGCAGAAAAAACGGAAAAAGACCCAGGAGAAAACCATGAAAGCCGAGGAAAAGATAGTAGGTGCGCCCACCCATCTCAGAAAACATCCTGTTCTGCAATTTCAAGACTGTTGAGCCTGTCATAAAACGGACTCAGATCTTCAGCTTCACCGAACCTTGGAAAATCATGCATTTTCAGGTATGGCCTGGAGTTGACTTCCAGAAGAATACATTGCTGATCCCGATAGCTTTTCTCGATGCCTTCCTTGAAAATTGCGTCAATACCGAGAATATTGGCGTCAAAGTAATCAAGTATGGTTTCAAACAGTTGTCGGTTTTCTTGCGGCAGGGTGTCCTTGTCAATTATTTCCACAACCCCGCCCGGAGCAAGGGCGATCCTGTTGAACAACGGAACCCGAACACCTTTTTCAGGAATGGATTCAAGACTCATTTCCTTTTTTTTCAGCCAGGATTTTATCCGCCTGTCTTTTGGGATGGGATGTATAACCGGAAAAAGACCCATTTTTTTCCGCACTGCATTCTCCCTGTCAATCAATTCACCTATTGTAGAACTGCCGTCCCCGTCAACAAAGGGAGGGTACCTGCGAATAACCGACATGATCCCTTCCCTGACAACCAGAATTCTGTAATTTTTCCCTTCCAGAAACTGTTCCACGACTGAAAACGGCCACCAGATCCTTGCCCGTATCATGGCGTTCAGGAGTTCCCTGTTACTGGTGATTGGAAAATGACTGCCGCGGGAAAAGCCGCTAACATTCGGTTTAACAACCAGGGGGAAACCGTGTTCAGCAGAGAATTTAAATGCTTTCAGGGGACTGAAAAAAACGGTTCCCTTCGCATGGGGAATACCATGACGTTCAAATACTCTTCTGGCCTGAAGTTTCGATCTGCAGCGTTTCCTGACCTCAAGAGAGTTGTAATGGCTGCATCCTCCAAGAAATTTCTTTTCGATCCATCTGTAAATTATTTTTTTGATTTCAATATCCTTTCACCCTGTAATGGGCAATAAGCTGCCTGAAAAAGATGGCCCGACGTTTCTTTCTGGCGGGAAGATGGGCAATAAGATCTGCCGCAATCGTCATACTTTTCCTGATAAACCTGTGTTTTCTGGTCCAGCTTATTTCTCTGTCCAGAAGAAAAAGTGGCAACGGCAGGAAAATATTAATCTCAATAATATGAAAAATTCCGGCCAGCAATTCACTCCTGGAATTGGCCCGCACTCCCACTCTTGCGATTCTGAACCTGCCGATACCCTTTAACATTGACCAGAGGCGCTGCTGCTCCTCTGCACTGAAATCCCCCGTTATATCGTGGTAACTGGAGTCCGCATTATGCACTCCGTTAATATAGAGATCGGCATGACTGCTGTTTTTCACTTCAGTGATGGACAGCATGGCAAAACGACTGTTGTCCATTGCCGATCGTATATAGAAAATCTCAAATTCTCTTTTTTCCCTGGCCGCTTCCTGAAAAAGGTAAGATGTTTTTTTCACCCGCCTCTTTCGCCTTGCGGTTTCCAAATCGTGGTCAGTCTGTATAAGATAAATCCCGTGAGAATTCTGCCCCCATTCCGGTTTCAGGAAAACAGGCATTTCAGGCACAACATGACCATCGTCTTCAATCTGTCTGAGACGCCAGCGGTCAGGAATAACCCTGTCCATATCAAGTTTTGAGAAAATATTTTTTCCGGGATTAAAATATTCACTGTTCAACTGAAAAAAAAGCTGAGGCGACACCCGGCGGCGAAGACAGGAGGCAATACACCAGAATATTAAAACCATCCGAACCATTTTAACCTCCCAGGTCTTATTTCAGCCAGAAATGGAATACTCACATATTTTCATTCCATCCTTCCTGCAGAATTGCCTGACCTGTTTCCACCAGGGTGCTGAAAAAATCATCAATATCCTGCCTGTTTGAAGCAGAATTGGTGATCAAAAGCCTGAGGATCAGATTTCCGTCGATATAAGCAATACCAACCAGGCTTTTACCCTGTCTGTAGAGACGAGTTCTCAATTCCAGGTTAAAGCTGTTATTCCGGACCGGGTTCACCTTGAACCTGAAACAGACATTAAACGATGTTCGCGGCACAACCAGTTCTAGCTCCGGACTCTTTTCTATCCACTGCTCAGCGTATTCACACAGTTCCAGGTAGTTCTCAATCCGTTTTTCAAATCCTTTCCGACCAAAATATTTCCAGTCAAGAAACCACTTCAGGCTGTCAACCCGCCGACCGCACTGAAGGGAAACTGTCCCCAGGTCCTCCACTTCATTTTCATGTTCATCCCTGAAGAGATAGCTGCCGTCTCCTGCCGCGAGCACCGTTCCGAACGTGTGGCTCCGGTTATTGATCAACAGGATATTGCACATGAGAGCCGCCCCCAGCATTTTATGGAAATCCCATGTAAATGAATCGGCATATTCCAGACCGGCAAGATAGCGTTTCCGCAGCTTTTCACTCATCACTGCAGCACCGCCCCAGGCTCCATCAACATGGAGCCAGAAATGGTATTTGTCCCTCAGTTTCAGAAGCGGCTCAATGGGATCGTATGCCCCCCTGACTGTTGTGCCTGCCGTGGCAGCGACAAAAAAAGGAATACCATCTTCGGCCATGACTCCATTAAGCCTCCGTTCTAATTCGGTAATTTCCATCTCTCCTCTGGCGTTCAAAGGTATTTTCACCAGCTGATTTATCCCGATCCCGAGAATATTGGCCGCCTTGTCCATGGAATAATGGGCATCGGCCCCAACGAAACCGAAGAGTCTTTTCTGACCAAACAAACCATCATGCTTTACACGCTTTCCACAGCTGTTCCTGGCCGCCATCATGGCGATCATATTGGCATTGCTTGAACCCGTGGTCATCTGCCCTTCCCCGTTGACAAAACCCACCAGTTTCAGCATGGTGGAAATCATGTATTTTTCCATCAGGGTGGATACAGGAGCAGACTCGTAGGTACAGGCAGACGTGTTGCTAACCGCTGTTACAATTTCACCGACAATAGAAGGCAGATTGGCTCCCACCCACATCCTGTTGACAAATGAAGGATGATGGGTTTTCAGGGAGTAAGCCAGGTACTTTTCAACCCAGTTGAAAATCTCATCCCAGTCACCACCTTCATCAGATTTATCAAGCTCCAGAATGCGGGCAAGGTCCTCCGGGGGTTTATAGTCCAGAAAACGACCCTCTCTTCTGGTTGAATAATAATCCCGGATTATTGTCATTAACTTCTCCAAAACACGGTCTTCCGTGACACTGTTTCCTGTACAGTATTTTTCGTCTGAGTCATCCATAATTGTTATCTGAAAATCCGCAGCTGAAGATCGTATCACCATATTCGGATTTATATTAATTTGTTGCGGCTGGGTCATTTCACCCGACCATGCCGGTTCATTTGCAGGAGTACCCTAACAGACATTTATTTTTCATGCCCAACCGTATTTCGCCACGGCCTCCGTAGTATAAGATCTCACTGCTCCCCTTTTTATTCCACTGAAATCCTGCACTTCATAAAATGAAAAAACTAAACCTGCATCCTGCGTCTCAACCATTCATATCACTCCGGCCCCACAGATACAGAGCAAACCCGCCATCCGAGCCTGAAAACAGCTATTTATACTTTCGAAGAACAAAGTTGACAAGGTCCTATTGTCGCTATTTTATTTCTGCGCCCCCATAAAACCTGGGCATAAAGGACAGGACAGCATTACCAGGCTGGTTTGCAATCAAGAACTACAGGGAATTCCAACAAATCAGGATATTATTAAAACTATCAACGGCACTTTTCCCTTTGAAATAAAAAAAATCTCTTCCTTCAATGTATCTTTTTCGGATCGGAAGTTATAAAATACGGTACAACAATCATCCAGACTGAAACATCACCATTGAACACCCACGGATTCCGAGAAGACCAGACCGTCTCAAAAAATTTATGAAAAAGTCCCCAGCATTCAAGTTTGTTTCATTCAGGTACGATCTAATACTGGCCTTTATTCTCTTGTTTTTTCCTCTTTCAGTCACTGTTATTCACAGCATTTGCCGGGCAGCCGATGAACAGTCATCCGCACCGGCCATTCTCCTGACGGAAGAAGAAAAAGACTGGATAAACAACCACCCTGAAATCACTGTTTCCAATGAATTCGACTGGCCGCCCTTTGATTTTGTCCTCTCCGGAAAACCTGAAGGGTTTGGCATAGATATGATGAATCTCCTCTCGGATCGATCAGGAATTCGTTTTCGGTATATTAACGGGTACACCTGGGACGAGCTAGTTCACATGTTTTATGAAGGAAAGATTGACCTGCTCCACTCCCTGAGCATAACCCCGGAGCGTGCGAAAAAGGCCTTTTTCTCAGACCCTTACTACCACAGTAAAAATGTGCTTATCCTGCGGCAAAATGTACCGACAACCAATGATCTCAAGGAGCTTGAAGGTAAAATAATTGCTCTGCCAAAAGGCTGGTCATCAATTCAGTTTTTCAAAAAATATTATCCCGCTGTTCACATAGTCGAGGTGGCAAGCTCAAGGCAGGCCCTTGAATATGTGGACCAGGGAAAAGTTTTTGCCTCGGTTGAGCAGGAAGGCATCGCTGCATACTTTATCCGCAAATTCGGTTTCACAGACCTGAAGCTCTCATCCTGGATTGACAATGATGAGCTGCAGAAAACATCCTCCATGCATTTTGCCGTATTAAAAAAGAACTCTGTTTTATTCAACATCCTGAAAAAAGCTCAGGAAACGATCCAGCCGGATGACATGACAAAACTGAAAGACAAATGGTTCAGTCGTCATGGGCGCCAGATTGGACAGGAAAGTGCGGGCCTTACTCCCCGGGAGGAGGAATATCTTGCCGACAGGAAGACAATCAATGTCTGTATCGCCCCCAGGCGACTGCCTTTTTCCGGAATAGAAAACGGTCAGGCAACCGGTATGGTTGCGGATTTTCTTGAAATATTCAGCGAGCAGCTGCAAACCCCTTTTACTGTCACACCCACGGCTTCATGGACCGAATCACTCACCGGAGTGAAAACGGGACTCTGTGACATCATACCCATGGTCAATATTACCAGCAGCAGAAGCGAGTATATGGATTTCACGATTCCTTATCTCAACTACAGAGTGGCTCTCTTTACCCGGGAATCATCCCCATGGATACAGGGCTTGCGCGATTTCACCGGCAAACGTGTCGGTATAGAGAAAGATGGTTTCCTCTGGAAAAAGGCTCCGAAACAGTTCCCGAAAGTGAGTTTTACTGCCTTTTCAGATGTGGAGGAGGGACTCCGGAAATTGTCATCAGCCAACCTCGATTCTGTTCTTATTACCTTACCTGTTGCAACTTACTATATCCGGAAAATGGGGCTGGATAATATCAAGGTGGCCGGTTACTCAGGTTTTAACGACAATATCCGTATCGGTGTCCGAAAAAATGATATCCTGCTCCATTCAATCATGAGCAAGCTTATCCGTGCCCTGCCTCAGAAGGAGATCGATTCCGTCTACCAGAAATGGGTGGTAATGAAATTTGAACACCAGTTCGATTATACTATTCTCTGGAAAACTGCCGCGGCAGCAATTCCCCTTCTTGTGTTAATCATTGCCTGGAACAGGAAACTGATGAAGCTGAACAGAAAAATTGCCGCTCAGCACAGGGAACTGGTCAGAAAAAGCGAAAAACTCGAACTCCTTTCCATTACTGACCAACTGACCGGCCTGTTCAACAGGAGACACATCAATAATGCACTGGCTGCAGAAATTGAGCGAATTGACCGTTACAACCGACCCCTGTCCATTATGATTCTGGACATTGACCATTTCAAAAAGGTTAATGATACCTATGGACACCAGACAGGAGACAGGGTACTTTGCCGATTTGCGGAAACCATTTCTGAAAACATCAGGAAAAGTGATATTTCCGGCCGCTGGGGTGGAGAGGAATTTCTTATTATCTGTCCGGAAAATGACCTTGACGGAGTCACAATAATGGCGGAACATTTAAGGAAAATCATTGCCGAAACAGACTTTCCTGTCGAATGGAATCAGACCGCCAGTTTTGGAGTCGCCTGCTATCAGTCACCGGAAAACCGGGACAGTTTCATCAATCGTGCCGACCGGGCCCTGTACAGGGCAAAAGAAAATGGAAGAAACAGGGTGGAACGTGCTCCGGACCTGATGAAAAATGTAAATTAATTACAAGGAATAGCCAAAATGAAAACTGTTTTTCTGGATACTGGATGCTTGAACGATCTGTCCTTTGAAACATTACGCAAAGAGTGCTGCTCTTTTCAACCGTACAGTCAAACTCCTCCAGAAAAAGTTATCGAACGGATAAAAGACGCTGAGATTGTCATTCTCAACAAAGTTAAAATCAACGGAAGCCACCTGCAGCACTGCCGGTCTCTTAAGCTGATCTGTCTGGTTGCCACGGGAACCGATGTGGTGGATTTGGAGGCAGCAAAAAAGCACAATATCACAGTCTGTAATTGCCAGGCATACGGCACTGACTCTGTCGCCCAGCATGTTTTCGCGTCTCTTCTGGCCCTGTGTACCAATCTGCTCTCCTACGAAAAAAGTGTCAGACAAGGCCGCTGGCAGAAAGCAGACCAGTTTTGTTATCTCGATTATCCGATTGCTGAACTGAAAAACAAAACCATGGGGATTATCGGCTATGGTAATAACGGCAAAAGAGTGGCGGAACTCGCCGGAGCTTTCGGCATGCGGATAGAAATCGGACGGAGTCCGGGCAGCAATGATACCGCCAGACCAACCCTCAGGGAACTGGCTCCGAAACTTGATGTCCTCACCCTTCACTGTCCCCTGACACCTGAAACCAGGAACCTGATAAATGGCGAGATCCTTTCTCTTATGAAACCGACTGCCTACCTGATAAACACGGCCAGGGGCGGCATTGTCGATGAAGAGGCCCTTCTGGCCGCTCTCAAAAACGGTAAACTTGCTGGAGCAGCCACCGATGTGCTGACTGCAGAACCTCCTGTTCACTCCAACCCGCTCATTGATGCACAACTGCCCAATCTGATCATCACTCCCCATGTTGCCTGGGCCAGTAGAGAAGCGCGGGAGGAAATATTAAACCAGACCGTGGAAAATATAAAAAAATTCAAAATTGGACACCCGGTCAGAACAGTATAAAATAGAGTTCAATGGTAATAATAACACAGGGTTCTTACTATCACGAAAAGTCATATAAAATCATTGACTCAACAAAGAGAATCTGATAAATAATCGACTCCTGAAAAATTCATGCGGGAATAACTCAGTGGTAGAGTGCAACCTTGCCAAGGTTGACGTCGCGAGTTCGAATCTCGTTTCCCGCTCCATTCCGGGCGATACCTCATTTTTCTGAGGTATCGCCTTTTTATTTTCTTTGCCCTGCGGGATTGGCAATTTTACCGGATATGCTTGGTACACTGGCATGAGGTCATTGACATACGTCATGCTAATGACGTCAATTTGAAAAAACCAGGCGGATCACCATGGAATACTCGCGGATTAAGGTTTCAGCAACAATTCATTGAAATTCTGCCCCACGGTTGTATAGTTATTTGCATATCTTCAAAATGATTACTCCTGAACAGGTGACATCTTCAGGTTGACCCCGTCCCTGGAATGGAAGTTTGATATTTCAGTCGTTTTTTCAACATATTACAAAAAACAAAACCATTACGGATCCAAAAAACAGACTATTTCAAACAACAAGGTGAAACCATGGCAAATTTTCTTTTTGTTCTCAGATCCAACGATTTTGAAAAGGCAACCCGCTGTTTCCAGTTCGCTAAAATAGCTCATTCAAAAGGTCACCAGGTCAATCTCTTTTTTATCGATGGTGGTGTTGACTGGGCCGTAAAGGAGAAAGATGGTTCCCGACGGACAACCACGGGTGACTGTGTCAACGACTACCTTCCTTACCTAGTGGAAAACGAGGTGCAGACCGGTGTGTGTACGCCCTGCGCAAAAAACAGGAATCTGGACGAGGCTCAGTTTCATTCCAACATGGCCCTGGATGGTGGCCCCCATCTTATCGACATGGCGGCAGAGGCAAAGGTCTTTAATTTCTAGGATTTCTAAAAAGTTTTTCAGTAGTCCGTGCAACTCAGCCGGATTGAGTTGCACGGGGAAACAGGTTTCTCCCGTAACCATTCCCAGGTGCCAAATATTTCCACCGGTTCTTTTTCACCATAGCCCCGCTTATGCGGCAAAAGATTATGAAAATCCAGAGTACCTGTGAAAATTACCCACCGACTTGTGAAAGAGTAGAGGTATGCAGAAAATTCACATAACCCTCGAAGGGATTAATCCTGATTTCGACACAATCCGAAAAATGACTGATAGTCTCGCACTGGTGGAAAATGAATATGCCACCCTGGTTGCCTGGAATGACAGGGAGCGGGATATCCATTCTCCCCGGTGTCTGAAGTGTGAATTTGACGATGCACCGGGTTGGGAAATCTATGGCCGCAATCATGGTGGCCGGCTTCGAATCAGTGTCAATAATGATCAATTTGTACTGATCTACAGCTAATCACATCCTTCCCGTCCGCCCACCTGTTTTTCCAGAGCAATGCTTGTCAGAAGACTGTTCATGCAATATTGTATTAACTACCAGAGAGCAATTAAAAATATCTGATTCCCTTTGGCCTGCTCCTGCCGAAATACACCCTTCAGGTAATCCCGTAATAAACAGACGGAAAAACATGGTTTCTGTCCATGGCACTCACATAAAAATATAAAATCTTTTTTCTGATTACGTACGAAATACAGCCTGCTATTTGTGAGTCTGGGGATGTGGATGTTTTATCAGGCTGAGTTTCATGGGTAATCAGAATCTTTTTAGACCGGCTTCAGTTGTCCGGAAAACAATATTCTAGACATTGAATATGTCTGCTAAACTCAGCATCATGGAGGAAAATCATGAAAGATATTACAAAAATTGTTGTTCCCGTCGACCTGGACCGTCATACCAAAAAACTCGTTGAATTTTCTGTTTATGTTGCGGAAAAATTCTCCGCCGGGATCAGGTTTATTCATGTTGTGGAAAATATCGCCACGGGTGACATGATGATAGGAAGCCCCTCATTTGAACCAATTTATGAAGAGCAGGCGAGAAAAGCCAGAATTGCTGTTGACGGTATCGTTGAAAACAACAGGTCAGTCGTACAGGATATTGACAGTGTCGTTATACGGGGAGATATTGTTGAAGAAGTAGTCAAATATGCGGATGATGAAAACGCTGGTCTTGTCATCATCGGAACCCATGGGGCCAGAGGTCTGGAAAGAATCCTCCTCGGCAGTGTCGCGGAACGGGTGTTAAAAAGCGTTCATTGCCCGACCCTGACAATGAATCCATACAAATAACATTTCTGCGCTGCAGCCAATTCACTGCAGTCAAAATCCTATACCGTTCTTTCAGAACCGGAAGGGACAGTTCGATATTATCAACTGTCCCTTCCGGTTTGGCAGCCATTAATTTCCGGTCCTTTTTACTTTTTGGGCCTGTGCCACCATATAAGTATTCAAAGCCTCCTGAAGAGTTTGAACAGCCAGGTAGGCGCAGTGTTCTTCTGCTTCAGGAAAAGAGCCGATTTCATTTAATACATCGGCCCCACTGAACCCGAACACCTCTTCAATGGTTTTACCTGTAGCCAGTTCCGCCGTAAAAGAACCTGCCACTGAACTGGAACCGCATCCATCGGTAGTGTATCTGACCTCACGGAGCCGCTCA
This sequence comes from Desulfomarina sp., assembly GCF_054039375.1. Taxonomy (NCBI): domain Bacteria; kingdom Pseudomonadati; phylum Thermodesulfobacteriota; class Desulfobulbia; order Desulfobulbales; family Desulfobulbaceae; genus Desulfomarina; species Desulfomarina sp. Next base: position 14,947 of record NZ_JBPLBA010000230.1, read on the forward strand.
CCATCCACTTTAATATACATTTCCATGGTATCACCACAACTTCCTTTCACCCTGGCAAAACCATCGGCATCCATCATTTTCCCACAGAATCGAGGATTACGCCACCTGTCAAAACCTTTTTCTCCAAGGGCATCCCTGGCCTCGGCAAAAACCTCTTCCTGAATTTTATTGACGATGGCGTCAAATTCGGCATCATTCATTTTTTTTCTTCCTCCCGGTAAAAAGCAGCCCTGCTCAACTCCCAAGTCTCATCACTTCCGGGCAGCATCCTCTTACCAGTGTCCTTCCACATTGGCACCAGTGCTGTACTCCACGGGACCGGTCTTGAATTTTTCCACCGCTTCACGAACCGTTCCCGACACATCATTCACCACCTTTATCCCGGCAGCATCAACGGTTTTAAAAGCATTGGGGCCACAGTAGCCGGTAAGCAGCACCTCAGCCCCCTTTTCACTGACCATGGTTGCCGCCTGGATACCGGCTCCTTTGAAGGCGTTGACATTTTCACTGTTGTCCACAGCCTCAAACTCAAAGGTGTCAGTATCAACCAGAAGAATATATGGAGCCCGACCAAAGCGGGGATCAACTTCATCATCAAGGGTCACCCCCCTTGCCGTAACCGCAACTTTCATAACTTCACCTCTTCTATTTCATGGAGTAGCTCAGGCGGGGCTTAATGACCGCCTCCACCACCACAAACCTGATCATTCTGAATAACCGGAACCTTACCGGCGATCATATCCTCCACCACCGGTCTGATATCAATCCGCTCCGCATCATGATACACATCAATTCCCACCTGCTGGAAGCCCATCAAAGGCCGCATTCCGATTCCACCCACTACAAGCTGCTGAACCTTATGTTCCGCCAGCAGATTGACGGGCACCATGCATCCTCCCTGGACATGCTCCTTGTTCGGCAAAATCGAGACCTCCTTTATTTCACCATCTTCCACGTCTATCAGGGTAAATACATCACAGTGACCAAAATGCCCCGCACGCTTCCCGTCAAGACCGCCTTCACCTTCAGATGGAACTGCAATACGTACCTTTGTCATGCTCTTTTCTCCTTGTTTTACTTTTTACCTGATTGTTTTTGAAAAATCCTTCAGCCCCAGCTTATTCATGGCGGGGGATGACAAAATCCTGTTCCAGACAGAGCGAACTGTTGCGACAGTGTCAGAATCGGGTACATACTCCAGGATATTCTGTCCCTCCACCATGGCTCTGGTGAACTCAGGATCAAAAGGGATTCGACCAACAATCTCCATGTTTCGCTCTCTTGCCACATCCTCAATTTTTGAGGTCATTTCTGTATTCAAATCATACTTATTGACACAGACAAGTCCCGGCACCTTGAAGTGCCTGGCCAGATCAGCCACCCTGGACATATCATGAAGCCCGGAAACAGTTGGTTCAACAATGATGACCAGGGCCGTTGCTCCACCAATGGCCGCAATAACCGGACAACCTATTCCCGGTGGGCCATCAGTAAGAATCAGCTCTCTGCCCTCCGCCTCGGCAACTTCTTTTGCCTGCTGACGCACAAGGCTTACCAGCTTACCTGAATTTTCCTCGGCGATCCCGAGACGCGCATGGACCATGGTGCCGTATCGAGTATCCGAGATAAACCATTCACCACATTTCTGAACCGGAAAATCAATTGCCTCCTCCGGACAAAGATCAACACAGACACCGCACCCTTCACAACCAATCGGATCCACCACAAAATCTTCGGAGATGGCCTCAAATTTACAGAGCTCCAGGCACCTGCCGCATTCCACACAATCATCCTGCCTGATTACGGCAAGGGAGCCACCCATAAAATCGACTCGCTTTTTTACCTCCGGGGCCAGCAGCAAATGCAGATCAGCCGCATCCACATCGGCATCACATAAAACACTGTTTTCAGCCAGGGCGGCAAAAGCCGCTGTCAGGCTTGTTTTGCCTGTCCCCCCCTTACCGCTTATAATAACCAGTTCTCTCATGGGTTACTCTCCATCAACTCCGTGCAAGGAGTTCCATTTGATTGTACAACTGACGAAATTTCTCTTTCCACTCCGGCATCACCTCAATAATCAGCCTGCCTCTGGAATAACTCTCCGCAATCTTTCTCTCAAAAGGAATCTCCATCAGAATCGGGATATTTTCCCTGGCAGCATACTCCCGTACCCCGTTATCGCCGATATCTGCACGATTGATAACAAGTCCGCAGGGAATTCCAAGTGTCCTGACAGCCTCCACCCCCAGTTTCAGGTCGTGGAGCCCGAAAGGTGTAGGTTCCGTTACCATCAGCACAAAATCCACTCCCCTGGTGGCAGCGATCACAGGACAGGATGTACCCGGAGGCGCATCAATAATAGTTGTTCCATTATTGGCCCCGACCCGGCGGACAGCCTTGATGAGCGGTGGAGACATGGCTTCACCCACCCTCAGCCGACCATGGGAAAACAAAATATCTCCTGCATTTCCGGATTCCACACTTCCAAGGACACGACTGCTGTCCAGGACTGCATCCTCTTCACAGACTTCCACACAACCGCCGCAGCTATGGCACAGTTCCGGAAAAACCAGAACCTTACCAGCCACCACCGCAAGAGCCCGAAACCTGCATATTTCTGCACATTTTTTACAACCTGTGCACCGCTCTTCATCTATCTCGGGAATAAAAGTGGTTACATCTTCCTCACCCTGCAGATCCGGATTGAGAAAGAGATGGGCATTCGGTTCTTCCACATCGCAATCCAGCAATCGCACACCCTGACCCAGGGCCGCTGCCAGATTGGTTGCCACGGTGGTCTTTCCGGTGCCACCCTTACCACTTGCCACACTGATTATCATGACAACACTCCTTATTCGTAACTACTCACAGGAGCAACAATTCTGTAATTTTATTGCCTCTGAACTATAACTGCTCACTCACCACAGTTTTTTGCAGGCTCTTGTATACCTTTTCAACCTGCCTGTACGGACAAAAGAGACCGAGAAAAACCGGTATCCCCGTGAATACTTACTCTTATTCAGCCTTGAGCAGGGCATCAATGGAATCAAGAATTTCTAGCATTTTCAAGGCTTCCTGTTCCGCCGGGGCAGGAGGCAGTTGCATAAACACTCCTAGACCTTCTGTAAATTCATGAAAATCATCAGGCGCAAGCGTACTCACTAAAGCACAGTTGATAAGGGGATAGTTCTGCATCAGACTCGATACAAGATCCAACCCTCTACCATCAGTCAGCTCGTCATCAGCCACAACCACATCCAGCCGAACCTCTTTTGCCTTTTTCAATGCCTCTTTCTGCGAGTCAACCCTGATCAGCTCAATTCCGTCCCTCTTCTGCAGCGCAACGGCCAACTCCTCGAAATTCTCAGGAACCTTGCTCACAAGCAGTATTCGTGCCATCTATACCTCCTGAGCCGGCTGAAAAACCATTTTTTCAGCCGGCTTACCTTGCCTCCCTGAATCCTGCGAGGCCGAATTACTCAAGTACCACAAATTTCAGCAGTTCAGAATTCAGATTCTATTCTTTCCTTATTCAGAAGCCTGCAGGCGGGCTATCTCCTCCCGCAACTGCTCCACTGTCTCCCTGGCCGCATCATACTCCTGTTTCAACTGATCGAGATCATCCACTCCCAGACTGTTGCCAACTCCGGAACCTGCACGTCTCCGTGGCACGGATACTCCCATGCCCAGCCCTCTGCCACGGCCCATACCCCGACCGCCACCAAAACGACCAAAAGCTGAATAATCAGTTCTGCGACACATGCCTCTCATTCTTCCACTTGCGGGTCCCTGTCCTTCCGGGCCACGTCCATCAAATCCTGGCATAATCATACCTCCTTATTTTCACCGAAAACTCTGACACCCTCCATTGGATACCATCTTTCCGGACCTTCTAGTTTTCCCGGTACCGGCCTATCCTCTGCTGTCCCGGAGAACATCTCCTTCCACGACAACATCGTCTGCGCGGACATCCCGGCATGGTAAAATCGGCCAGGTCTTCACCATCCACATAGAGAGATAAAATTTCTTCCGCATCTCCGGTAAGAAAAGGAATGACCTCTATCCGGATGGCGTCAAAGAGAGCAGCCGTTCCCATTGACAGGGCACCGCAGATCAGAACATCAACATCCAGGCTTTCCAGAAGCTCCAGCACCCGGCTGAACAGGGTGGTATCCATCCGTTCAACTCGCCTGTCAATGATCTCGTCCCCCTCAACCTCAGCAATCAACAGGGTCCGGGCGGAATCAAATACCGGAGAAATCCGGTTTCCCCATACTGTAATGGCTACCTTCATCTATTTTCCTCCCTGGCACCTGTTATATTGCATTTACAGTGCCAAGGCAGTGAAATATTTTTTGCCAGTATTTTCAGATAGAAAGAAGAAGAGGATTTTAATCGAAGGGGGAAAGAACACTTGAGAGTCGCAGAAACGCAACCCATTCAGTCGCATAGGGTCGCACAGAGTCTCTCAATGCGACTCTGAACGTGTTGTCCTCCCGTCAATTCCGGGAAGAGTTATCTGATATTTTTTCAGTTTACGAAACAGGGTACTTTTATGAATACCCAGTTCTTTTGCCGCAGCCAGCCGATTATATCTGTTGTTTTTCAGGGCTTCCATGATTCGCGCCTTTTCGGTCATTCCAGTTGCCTCACGAACTGAAGAAGGAATCTGTTCCGGGATACTCTCCTTTTTTTGAACCAGATAGGCGGGAAGGTGGGATCTGTTTATTTCGCCTTCTGAGCAGAGAACGAAGCCATGTTCAATAATGTTCTCCAGCTCACGGATATTACCGGGATAATCGTGGGCCATAAGAAAGGTCATCACTTCCCGATCCACACCCGAAACACTCTTTCCCTTGATACGATTCATTTTTTTTATAAATCGTTCAATCAGGAGGGGGACGTCCTCGATCCGTTCTCTTAAGGGAGGCAGCCGGAAACTGATAATATTGATTCGGTAAAAAAGATCACGGCGGAAATCTCCATTCTTCACCATCTTTGACAGATCACGGTTAGTGGCGGTAATAACCCGCGCAGCCGTCCTGATCTTTTCCACACTCCCCAGGGGCTGATATTCTTTTTCCTGCAGAACCCGAAGCAGCCGCACCTGAAAGGCCCCACTGGTGTCCCCTATTTCATCAAGAAAAATCGTCCCTTCCCCGGCAGAACCAAAAAAACCTTTCTTATCCTTTTCAGCCCCTGTAAAAGCCCCTGCCTTATAACCGAAAAGTTCAGATTCCAGAAGGCTGTCCGGCAGAGCACCACAGTTTATGGCCACAAAAGGCTCAGCCTTTTTCAGTGATAAATTGTGGATGGCGGCAGCCAGCAGTTCCTTACCCGTTCCCGTTTCACCTTCAATTAAAACCGTTGAATCACTTCTGGCAACCTGGGGCAGAATCGCAAAAATCTTTTTCATCTCCTCACTGCGGCTCACCATATCGGCAAGCTGATAACTGCCTTCCAGTTCCCGCCGTAACTCTTCAACCAGACTGTGGTCCCTGAAGGTCTCCACTCCCCCCAGTACCACACCTGATTCGTCCCTTAGAGGTGATGTCGAAACAGAGATAGGCACCCGTTTCTGCTTGTTATTTATAATATAAGTCGAACTGCTGACAAAGGATTTTCCCTCCTTCATGGTCCTCTTGAGAGCACAATCACCTTCGCACATATTGGAACGAAAGACTTCCCAGCAGTAGCGACCGATTGCTTCGCTGCGGCTTGTGCCGGTTATCTCCTCGGCCGCCCGGTTGAATGTCATTATCCGCCAGTTATGATCAACAGTAAAGACCCCGTCGGAAATCGATTCCAGGATGATCTCGTTTGCCGTTTTATTTATTGTTTCATCTTTATTTTTCACTTCAGCTCACAGAGAAATTATTTTTCAAGGTGGCCTGGCACCTCTGCTGCATTAAATATATTCTTATATCGTAACTACTCACAGGGGTAGCAATTATATGATTTTATTACATCTGAACTGTAATTGCTCACAGGTGCCGCAGATTTTTGCAGGCTCTTTTGTTCGCTATAGCCTACCTATGTGGACAAAAGAGACCGTGAAAAGCTGGGGTGCCTGTGAGTAATTACCTTATATCGTACAAAACTCAGCCTGATAAAGCAGGCACATCCACAATTCGGCTGAATTTCATGGGTAATCAAGTAAATAATTAGAAAGTGTCTGTCCAGAAATAAGAATTTTTGTTCGAGATCAAGGCGCACGGGAAATTTTACCCCAGGCATATAATTGATATCGGAGTCTACGCTTACCTCCGAGGATAAAATTTTTAAGGCAACGCAGATATCGGGCCCAAAAACCAACTATGGACAGACACTAGAAAATATATAGCGTAACTGAAACAAGGCAAACAAAAGTTGCCAATTTTGTAAAGCGGATTTATTCTGTTCTCCACGTGTTTGCTGCGACTGCCCCTAAAGCACAAAACCACCATTTCTGTGTTTCAGAAAATGAAAAACAATGGCTTACAGTCTGGAAGCACTTCAGTTATTGAATCTTTAATCTCCGGCAACCCTGCCGTGTACGAAATCGAGCAAGGAGTTTTCCCCTGCCATGGAATCAATTGATATTTCATCGACCGTTCTGCTCACACTGCTTTTAGTCGGCCTGCTTTCCGGTTTTATCGATTCAGTCGCAGGAGGAGGAGGTCTTATTGCCCTGCCGGCCCTTCTCTTCGTCGGCCTGCCGCCCCAGATTGCACTGGGCACCAATAAACTCCAGGGAAGCTTCGGCACCCTGTCAGCCGCCTGGAACTATATCTCCAATAAACAGATCTCTCTCAAAAAGGCACTGCCGGGAATGCTGTTCACCCTCATCGGTGCCAGTGGCGGTGCCATGCTTGTTCAATCGCTGGATCCATCTTTTATTCAACCACTGATTCCGGTCCTGCTGCTCCTTGTCTTTTTCCATACCCTTCTTTCCAAAGACCTGGGCCGTAAAGACACTCCCGCCATAATGCGGCCACTTCTGTTCCACGCCCTGTTTGGCCTGCTCCTCGGATTTTACGATGGTTTTTTCGGCCCGGGAACCGGCTCGTTCTGGACGGTGGCCTTCATGTTTTTTGCCGGTTTCAATATGACACGGGCCACCGGCTATACAAAGATCATGAATTTTACCAGTAATATTGTCGCACTCACCTGGTTTATTATCGGCGGTAATATCATCTGGTCAGTCGGCCTGACCATGGCCGTCGGCCAGATCATAGGCGCCCGAATCGGATCAGGGATGGCAATCAGCAGAGGGACAGCCTTTATCAGACCTCTCTTTCTCACCGTTGTCTTCCTGACCATTGCCCGCCTGGCCTATCTCAATTTCTTCAGTATAACCTGACTTTGACAACTCAACAGACAACAGACAAGCGGAAAAAGAGAATACGTCCCGGCACCACCTTGACACAGATCCGTGCCCTGCTCGGACCGACCTATAGAAAACACAGGTGGAGACTGCTTGCCGGATTCATCGCTCTTCTTGCCGTTGATTTTCTCCAGCTGCTCATTCCCCGCATTATCCGCAGGGCGGTTGACAGCCTCCAGACGGCCGGAATATCCAGCCATGAACTCCTGACACCTGCAGCGCTGATTGTGTCCATTGCCGCAGGTGTAGTCGTCCTCCGTTTCACCTGGCGCTACCTGATCATCGGTTTTTCCAGACTGCTTGAAAGAGATATAAGGAACCGAATTTTCACACATCTTCTCACAATGGACGGCCCATTTTTCGAAAAACGGACCACCGGAGATCTGATGGCCCATTCCTCCAATGATATTGCAGCCATCCAGATGGCCTGCGGCATGGGAATGGTTGCCGCAGTTGATGCCCTGGTCATGCTGCTGGCTGCTATCGGCTTCATGACAGCCATTCATCCGGCTCTGACCCTTATGGCCCTCCTCCCCATGCCCATCCTTGCCATCAGCACACGGATACTCTCAGGAAAACTGCACAGACGATTTTCAGCGGTACAGGAACGGTTTGCCATGTTGACAGAGCTCTCCAGATCAACTCTTATTTCCATTGGCTTGATCAAAAGCTACACCATGGAGAGATTTCAGACAAAACAGTTTGACCGACTTGGAAAAAAATACGTTAAAGATAACCTTCGGGTGGCAGCTATCCAGGGACTGATCAGCCCCGTTGCCACCCTGGTTGGCAACATTGGAATGCTGGTGGTCCTTTTTCTCGGTGGCCGTTTTGTCATCCAGGGGAAAATAAGCCTTGGCGACTTCGTTGCCTTTATCACCTACCTGTACATGCTTATCTGGCCGGTAATGGCTGTGGGCTGGGTCGCCAATCTTGTCCAGCGGGGAGCCACTTCCCTCGGCCGGATTCACGGCCTGGTGACAAGTGTCTCCCGGCTGCATGATCCGGAAACAGGGCCTGAACCTGACCAACCCGGATTCAGACTGAGAAACCTCACATTTTCCTACCCGTCCTCCCCCCGTCCGGTATTAAACAACCTCAGCCTCAACCTGGATCCCGGAATCCATGGAATCACCGGACGCACAGGCTGCGGCAAGACAACCCTCTGCAAGCTGCTGACGCGGCTCTACCCGGTAAAGGATGGACAACTCTTTTTCGCCGGTCACGATGTCAATCAATATCCCCTGCTCCAGGTTCGTTCACGTATCAGCTATGTTGCCCAGGAACCAGTTCTTTTTTCAAGGTCCATCGCCGAAAACATTCGTCTGGGCCGACCAGGGGCGAGCCGGCAGGATGTGGAAGAGGCAGCAAAAAAAGCGGCTATCCACCAAGATATTCTCACCTTTGAAAAGGGATATGAAACAATGATCGGTGAAAGAGGAATAAAACTTTCCGGTGGACAGCGTCAGCGCCTTGCCATGGCCAGAGCCCTGCTGGCAGACCGGGAAATATTACTTATTGATGACGGACTCTCTGCCGTTGATGTAACCACGGAAGAGGAGCTTTTTCACGGTCTGAAACATTTTTTTGCCGGCAAGGTGGTCATTGTCATCTCCAACCGCACGAAACTCCTCTCCATGACAGATCGTATTATCATTCTTGCTGACGGCAGTGTGGAAGCCGAAGGGAACCATACAGAACTTCTACGCGCAAACGACCTGTACCGCTCCATGTACTATAAACAGATGCGAAACCCTGACGAAACTGGGTGGGCGAGATGAAAAACTTCGGCTACAGCGAAGAGGGCACTCCAATTTCCCTGGGAGATTTCCAGCTCTGGCGGCGTATTTTTATTTTCTGCAGACCCCATCTCCCCCAGCTTTCCCTGGCGCTTCTACTCTCCCTGGTGGTCACCGGCGCAACCCTTGCCCTGCCCCACCTGATGCAAAATGGAATCGATAATTTCATCACAAACTACAACATGCCGGATCATCTCAGAATTTCAGGGCTGATGCGGACAGCCATTTACTACGGGGGAATCATAGGTGCGCTCTTTATCGCTTCCTTCTGCCAGATAATGGTTCTGGAGTGGATAGGCCAGTCGATTATGCACACCATCAGACAGAAACTCTTTTCCCACCTGCTCGACCTGGATATGGCCTTTTTCAACACAACCCCCACCGGCAGGCTTGTCACCAGGCTGACAAATGACATCCAGAACATGCATGAGATGTTCACCTCCGTCATCATCACCCTGTTTAATGATCTTCTCAGACTGGGCGCAATCATTGTTCTGCTCTACCTGATGAATCCGAATCTTGCGGCCCTTATGACCATTTTTGTCCCCCTTTCCCTGATCATCACGGTCTCCTTTGCCCGTCTGGCCAGGGAACGGTTTCGTGCAATTCGTACCCAGCTGGCACGACTCAACTCATTTCTGTCCGAAACCATCTCCGGTATTGCCATTCTGCAACTGTTTGGCAGAGAAGAGTCAAGCAGACGGGAGTTTGAGGAACTGAGCGCAGGCTTCCTTCATCATGCAGTCAGGCAGATCAAACTGTTCGGCACCTTTATGCCACTCACCGAATTCATGAGTTCTGCAGCTGTAGCCCTGATCCTCTGGTACGGAGGCGGAGAAGTCCTGAAAAACCGGCTCACCCTTGGAGAACTGGTCGCTTTCCTCTCTTATATGCGCCTTTTTTTCCAGCCCCTGCGTGAACTTTCCCAGAAATACTCTATTGTCCAGTCGGCCATGGCCTCAGCGGAACGTATTTTCGGGCTTCTGGACAGAAAAAGTAATCTGAAACAGCCACTACGGCCCAAAAAAATAACCAACCCGCAAGGGCAATTGGAGTTTAGCAATATCACCTTCAGGTATGACAGAAATACTCCCCTCATTGAAGAGATGTCACTTACAATCGAAGCCGGTGAAACCGTCGCCCTGGTGGGAACCACCGGTTCCGGAAAAACTACACTGGTCAACCTCCTCCTGCGCTTCTATGATCCGGAGAAAGGGAGCATTACCATGGATGGCGTCAATATTTCAGAACTGGCTCTTCATGATCTGCGCACCCTCATCGGAGTCATTCTCCAGGATGTATTTATCCTCCAGGATTCACTCCTGGCCAATATCGTTCTTGACACCGGCCGCACAAGAACCGATGTGGAAATTATCATGGAGAAAACCGGCATGGCCCGGTTTGTGAAAAAACTTCCCGAAGGACTTGACACTCAGATCGGTGAAGGTGGTCAGGAACTTTCAACCGGAGAAAAACAGCTGCTGGCCTTTGCCCGGGTTCTCTGCAGAAACCCGGCCATCCTTATTCTTGATGAGGCGACTGCAGCTATTGACACGGAATCGGAAAACATCCTGGAAGAGGCCATTGCCGACAGTTTCACCGGCCGCACCTCCATTATCATCGCCCACAGGCTTTCCACGATCCGCCGTGCCGACAGGATCATAGTCATGCAGGCCGGGAAAATTATAGAACAGGGCAGTCACCTGGAACTACTGAACAAAAGAGGAGAATATGCCCAAATGGTGGCAATGGACAGAAAAATTATCAGATATGATTAACAGGAAATGGTCACAGGGCCAGCAACTCTATGATTTTATTAACTCTGGACTTTTTTATTCCCCGGTTCCTTTGTTCTCAAACGGGAAGTCCAGTGTCCCGTCAACACTGCTCTGGCGTTTCCTGCTTGTCTTTTTTTTGGCGCCATCCCGCCTGCGGCTTATGTTACATAGCCCAACTATGCGCTCAAAGCCGCAGGCAGAATGGCCCAAAAAATTACAGCGCAATAGTACGTCATTTGATCGTTGACGTGACACTGGTTTTTCAAGATACCTTTAGTGCCGTTTTACCAGATCAAAATGCATGGTTTCAGGAAATTCAAAAACAGCGCCGTTCTTCTGGGGAGCAAATTCTTTCAATTCTTTTTTCGCCTGCTGATAACCGTCTTTTGTCGCGACAAATTCAAACGTCCTGCAGCCACCGATCCTCTCCTTGATCATAGCCGTAAAAGGTGTCTCGCCAATAACCTCACCATTTAACAGAACCACAGCGCCGGAGGGTACGGAAGTCACGTGGATTCTGTATATTTTTCTCTTCTCCAGATCAAAATGAACCGCTTCAGGAACGACATCATCCACAGTCTGGTAATAAAGCTGCTCCTTGAATGCCTTCCTCGCCGGTTTATAATCCTCCTTCACAGCTTTGAAAGCATAAATATTAAAGTCACCCTTTCGCTGCTGCACAACGACATCACAGGGTGTTTCGCCGACAATCCGGTCATTGAGAAACAGCAGGGCCCCGGACGGCCTGGACGTCACATGGGTTCGATGGACAGTTTTCCCGCAACCGGCCAGCAGGATTACTGCCAGCAGAGGCAGCAACGGGAACAGACAACGAAACCGTTTTTTCACATTCTCCCCCTTTTGCTGCTCGTTTTTTTCAGATTAACCTGGATTTTTCTTGCCTTTCAGAACAAACAGAAGCACTCTGACATGTGAGTGCCTTGGGAAACCAGAACTTTCGTTTGAGGTCAGGAAACAGGGAAATCCAGAAGCGCAGCATATTTTCCATATATGAGCATTTCTCATTTTCCAGTGACGTAAAAATAGAACGAAAAAGCAATTTTTCAAGGTGACCGCATTTTATCTTAACATAAATAACCTGAAACCTGAATCCTGCACTTTTATGGAAAATACAAAATCAACTGTAAGCGATAAGGAACTGAAAAAAGTGATCGCCGATTTCCTCGACCAGGGTCACGTGGAAAACATCATCGCCATGTTTCGCCGAGAACCGTCCTACTATGCATGGACCGGGGATCTGCTGCTGGATGACCGTTTCAGCGTTCGCCTCGGCCTCTCTGTCCTCTTTGAGGAACTGGCTAAACTCCAGCCCCAAAAAACAGTCCTGGCCATACCGTCACTGATTCAGGTCCTCGCCAACCCAGAACCTCTCCTGAGAGGAGAAGCAGTCTCTCTTCTCGGTATTATCGGCACAAAAGAGGCCATCGCCCATGTCCGCCTTCTGGAGAATGACGAGAACCCCCAGGTCAGGGAAATGGTTACCATGATTCTGGAGGAACACACGTGAAACCTGAAGCCCCCCCGACACCAGCACGCCACCGGTTCCCATGGTGGCTCAGTATTCTTTTCGCTGTTCTGTTCTACTGCGGCCTGAAATATCTTGCTCCTCAACTTCACACCACCAGTGCTTTTCTCAACAACCTCCTGACACTGGCCCCCAGGGCCGCTCCCCTGGTGGCCATAGTCTTTCTTCTTTGCGGGGCTGTTGGACTTTATGATTTTGACGAAAAAGAAAACGAAAAGAGTGACTGTGCCGATTAATTTTCTCTTGACACATGACTGATGAAAAAAATGGAAGAACAGAGTATATGAAGGACTTATTTCAGGACAACCGTGCTTTAAACTCAATGTACCACTGAGGTAATAAAATTACTGAGTTACAACCCCTGTGACCAATTACAATAAACTGATCAACTTATGAAAAACAAAGAAAACCTGACGGAAAAGCTTCAGGCCATAATAGAAATGGGAAACAAAGTTCTGGCCACTGAAACCCAGGGATTCCAGAAACAGACCTTTGTGGATGAACAGAAATTCCATGACTTCAGAATAGCCGGGCTTTCCCTTCTCAGCCGGATTTTTGGTGATACAAGCCAGCATTATACCTGTTTTAAATCGGAAGTAACCATTCCTGGGAGCAGTCGAACAAAACGGGGCATCGGCATCCTGACTTCCGCCACCAGGGAACTGCAGGGTAACTGGCTGGAAACCACCAGAGGGAATATTACCTTGGAAATACTGGAGGAATTCATGGATATGGCCAGGGGTTATATCGAAATGAACACTCCGGCAGCCGCAATCATTCTGATGAATGCTGTTCTGGAGAAACATTTACGAAACCTCTGCCAGGCAAACGGAATTGATATTATAAACAGGCGCCAAAGCACTCCAGCCCCCAAAAGATCCCTCCAGCTTGCAAGTGAAGGCTATAAGAAAAAGCTCTTTGACCGTGGCCAAAACAAGAAACTGCTGTCCTGGCTTGAACTGTGCGGCAGGATAAATCAGGATCCGACCTTGACCGTTTCGACAGAACAGGCTGATAAAATGTACAGAGGCCTGAGACGTTTTCTGACTGCGACCCCATATTAACAATCACAAATTCAAGGTGACCTCAAGAATTGAGGAACTCTGTTAATCCATAACAGGCATTCAACTTCAATGAGCACTTCACAATTAAAGTTCCCTGCCCTCTTTTCCCGGCGGGAAGAATACCATCAGGATCGAAACAAGTTTTTTTCCGGTAAAAAATTCTATATTTTCGCTGGTCTTGCAGCATACATTATTATCATGCTGGTCCGATCATGGGATAATTTTTCAGCACCCGGACTCTATGTGGAAGACGCCACCCATTATTTCAATCTTTTCTATGGCGGCCACAAATCCCTCAGCTCCATTTTCCAGCATCCCAACGGATACTACAATATCTATAATAATTTTATTGCGTTCCTGGCAGCTAGAGCCGATATTCTCCTGCAACCGCGTATTTATCAATCAGTGGCCGTCCTGCTCTGCGTGCTCACCGTGGCTTCGGTTTCCTTTTCAGGGCTTTTTCAGAACAGGTTTGTCCTTCTTATAGCTCCCCTGCTCCTGGGCCTCTCCGGCCTGAACCATATTTATTATTACATCACATTAACATTTCAGATGTATGTGGTGGTTCTTCTCCTTCTTGTTCTGCTCCTCTGGCGCTGGAAATTCCCCTTTTTTATTAATCTGTTTTTCTTTGTCCTGCTGACGATCCTTATCTGGTCAGGCCCCTATTCCGTACTGACTGTGCCTTTCTGCCTGACCTCTCTCTTTTTTTTCAGGGGAAGAACATGGACAAACCTGGGGATTATTGCAGTAACAGTCAGTTATGCTCTATCGGTTGAAAAAAGCACCATTATGCTTGGCAACCTGTTCAATACTGAAATACTTACACTCTGGTTCCAGACCCTGGTCACACAAGTTTTCCTCATGGGAATGAAGGACAGTGTCAATACTGAAAAAATAATCCTTCTTCTTGCGGTTTTTCTCCCCCTGTTCTTCATCCTCAGAAAAGAAAGACTCTACCTGAAAACCACAGCCCTTCTTTTTGTTATTATTATCTCTTCGTTTGCCCCTCTTTTTCTCAGTAAAAAATACCTGCTCTACCAGACAATTTACCCGTGCCATATATTAACAGCCCAGTTTTTCTACCTGATTTTCATCCTATATTCGGCGGATCACATCCTGAAGAAATTCAGCAGTTATGAAATACAGATTGCCTCTCTCTTCCTGCTGTCAGTCTTCGCATTTATTCTTCTGGACAATATTGAACACCGGGAAAAATACAGTGCTCCCGTTATGAAATCCATTCCCGCCTTTCTCAGAGCCGTTAAAAAAGCTGAGTCTGCCGGCCTTTCCGACAGGCACCAGAATGTTATGATTATCACCGATGGCATAAAAAAAGCCTTCAGACCGGTGGCCGTGGTGGGCGACAGATCAAAAGGCTCAAAACGTGTGGAAAAAATATTTATCTCCTCAAAGGAATAATCATTCGTCTATTTTTTTTGATTTCTCTCCGGAAATTTCCATGGCGGAAGCCAGAAGATGCTGGAGGGAAGGGGGTGGGGTCACAAAAAAGACAAACTGGAAACTGAACAGAGATCTCCTTATCCGTATCATTCCCCTGTGCACTGACGTGAAGAAATCAGCCAGACCATTTGACGAAAATATTGCCCTGTAGGGTACAGGAAGGCCGAGAATATCCTGAATTGCGAATCCATTCTGAACAAAGATCTTTCTGGCCGAACGCAGGGTGAAGAAATGAAAACTGTTAAAATTGATAATTCCTCTCCTGGTGTAGGAAAACCGACCAAAAAGCAGCAGTAACCTGGTCATGAAAAAACCGATATTGGCTATGGTCACACATATTTTCAAATCCGGTGCATACATACACACTTCCCGCAATTTGGCTACCATCTCTTCCGGATTACGGGATACGGAATCATCAAGGAGAAAAATATAATCAAGACTGTGCTCACTCGTCATATGATCCAGAAAAAAACGGGCACTTTTGACATTCACAAAATGCCCGCACTCCCGCAAATGCTCCTTTAACTTGTCGGGAATATCACCTACAAGCATAATGTTTGAACGTTCAGGTATCTCTTTTGACAGAATTGCCTCAAGGTGCATCTCCTCTGCTGCGGCATCTGCGGCCTGCTGCTCGTCTGCCGGTTTACAGTCAAACTTTGGATCATAAAAAATATGAAAAGGCTGTACCTTGGCAAGGAAAGTTGCCTTTACGACATCCCAGGCGTATTTAATGCCGTTGACATGGCATATTTCGTCCCCGTAAAAGGTAGGAATCGGCAGCTCCATGATCCTCTGCCTGGCAAAAATCAGCTGGATGATGATTTCCGTATCAAAATGAAAATCATTACTGTTCAGACTGAAGGGAATAGTTTTCAATGCTTCAATACTGTACAATCTGTAACCACTATGAAATTCACTGAGATCAGAACCAAGCATAAAATTCTGATAGGTTGTAAGAATTTTGTTCCCCACATATTTATAAAAGGGCATCCCTCCTTTCAGTGCAGCCCTTTTTTCCAGCATTCTTGACCCAAATACGACTTCAGCCTTTTTTGTTGCCAGAACCTCCACCAGTTCCGGCAGACATTCAGGAGCATACTGCCCGTCCCCATGCACGAGTGCAACCCAGTCGAAACCATTTTCCACGGCATAGTGAAAACCGATTTTCTGATTTCCCCCGTATCCCTGGTTTTTCGGGTTGTAGAGTACAGTGAGCTTAAACGGAACCAGACCTGCCCTCTTAGCCAGCTCACTCTTTTCAAAAGTATTATCCTGGGATGAATCATCAATGATCAGGACTTCGATATCGTAGCGATCAGACAGGGTGACAGGGATACGCTTTAGAACATTTTCAATTGTATTTTCAGCATTATAAGCAACAATAAAAATTAACAGACGCCCTTGATCGCCGGAACCATTATGTAACTGCGGCAGATGATTTTTTTTCTGAGTGTGCATAACATTTGACCAGATATTTTCTCCCGTAGACGGAAAACTATGAATTACAGGTACTGTTGAAAACAAAAATTAAGTCCGCTTTATACCAGTAAAGGGAAGCAAAAGTACAGAGAAATACCTTCAGGGAGCCCAGTTCACAGACAGAAAACAGGGAAAAATCGGCTTACCACAGTTCCCAGGCCCCCGTCATCAGTATATATATGACAAGAAGCAGGTTACTGGTACTGTGTGCAACAATACACAGCCATAAATCTTTTTTCCAGTACAGCAGGATATTCATCAGAGCACAATAGACTGCGGCGGCAAGCCACTCCGGATGGGCAAGGGTAAAGAGAAGAACAACCCACAGAAAAGAACGCAGGGTAAAAACACCGAGTGGTTGTTCTTCCCAGTTTGCGGAAATAACCCATCGCAGAAGAAAACCCCTCCAGAAAAGCTCTTCCACAACAGGTACAAGAAGAACAAGACCGAGGGAACGCGCTAAAAGAAAAACCCATAACAGCAGCGAAGAAGAAATAGATTCAAAGGGATTGAATCCCTGCCGGGGTTCCGGCCTCAGCCATACAGGAAGACCGGAAACAACTGTTTCGGTAAAGTGTGTTCTGCTGAGGACTATCCAGAGGACAATACCGACAATCCCGAAAAGAATTCCAGGCATGAGATCCTTATGGGCCCGGTAAATATACCGTCCGCTTAAAAGATAAATCGCTGCACCACTGACCATTACAGTTGTAGCTATATATAACCAGGGATACAAGTCATGATACCGCGCCGCAACCTGACTGAAAAGAAGATAAAGAACAAAAGGGATCACATAGGGAATCATCCCGTACTTTTTAGCATCTAAAAACATATCCCCCTCTTTTTCATAAACAACTTTTCAATCTCCTCCCAACCCTCCTGAGACTCTCCACCCTTAATACCATGTTCTCATGAAAAACCAACAATTTTTGCACAAAGAATTATTCAGGCACATTTTATCAATGATAAATTTCTCTTCTGCCGGCTACTCAATCGTTTGCCGGTGAAAATATTTTTTCAAAACAGAACTGAAAAACGGCATTATAGAAAGGAGGGTGAAAGCTGTTACCAGTCCAAGAATTACCGCCAGCCTGCCCCAGTCCATTCCCGCCCTCTCATATATTTCCATAAAATTTAAAAGGGTGCGAAGCCATTCAGCGGCAGCAACCAGGAGATAAACCTGCAGGAGCCTGGCAGCCCATTTTCTTCTGACAAAAAGAAAGAGAGGAATAACCAATGCGATGAGGATCAGCACCGGAGATCCCATCCTGAAAAAATGCGCAGTAATCAGGGCAAAACTGAAAACTGGAGGCAACAAAAAAACGACAACCATAATATGTTTCCGAATATGAAATATTATTTCGCCAGAGTTGTGACAACAAGCATATTTCGCCTGTTTTCTACTTACCCGAAATACAAAAAACATCTTTGACTCAAGTCAAAGATCCATTGAGATTCACCACCTCTTTCCTGACATAAAAAGAACTGCTAGATATCAGGATAAAAAATACCCCCCCGGACCTCCTCATAAATTACAACAAAACAATCCTCGACAGAACTAATTACTATTCCCAGTAACTGCAGATGTTCTGCTGATTTTATCATAATGAACAATTATCTTCAAAGGATCTAGCTATTGTTTTTCACAGGTGTGTTTTTTCAATTCCCTGACAAATACGAAACACCTTTAAAATGAAAAATAATTTGTTTTTCTTTTTTTCGAATCATATACTCAAAACGATGGCGGTTAATCCCGCCCCCTGTTGACTTCATTAAATATTCACCTGAATCTATAAGCAAATGCCCAAAAAGAATCGCAGGCGTATAATTGATATCGGAGTCTACGCTTACCTCCGAGGATAAAATTTTTCGGCCAACGCAGATATCGGGCAAAAAGACCAACTATGGACAGGCACAAGTTAACGACATTGAATTCAACCACACGAAGAAACTCAAAGGAGGAAAAATGAAACTGCACCGTTTTTTCAAACGAATCGGAGTTAAACTGGTCCTGGCTTTCCTGTTTATCGGCATCCTGCCCCTGGCCGTCAGTGGTCTCATTTCCTCTT
>NZ_JBPLBA010000231.1:0-4116 GCF_054039375.1 Desulfomarina sp.
GACCAAACCGGTTTATCCCGAATTTTTTAACGCCTCCAACTCGTCCCAGCGATTGTACAATTTTTCCACCTCCTCCCTGGTCGTCTCCAGTTCCTGCCAGCATGCTGCAAGCTGCACGGAATCGGAAACGATCTCAGGCAGAGTCATTTTCCGCTCCAGTGCCTCCACCTGTTCTTCAAGTTTTATTATCCTCTCCTCCATCTGATCATATTCTCTTCCATCAAGGTAAGAAAGACGTCCCTTTTTCCGGGCGGGACTCTTCCCCCTGGCTGCTCCCCCCCCTTTTTTTCTTTCAGGTATTTTTCTACTGGATGCCATGTCCGCCAGCCACTGGCTGTAATCCGCATACCAGGCCACCCGGCCGTTTCCGGTAAAACCGAGAATCCTGTCACAAACCCTGTCCAGCAGAAAACGATCATGGGTCACCAGAACCAGAGCACCCGGAAAATCAAGCAGACTGCGTTCCAGTACATCCAGAGAAGCTATATCCAGATCATTTGTAGGTTCGTCCAGCAGCAGGATATCTGCAGGCCGCCTCATGATATCAGCTATCAGAATACGGGCCTGCTCACCGCCGGAAAGCCGGCCGACCGGGGTTTCAAGCTGATCCATGCGAAAAAGAAACTTCCTGGCCCAGGACACCACATGCAGTGAGCGACCACGATAGACAATGGAATCTCCGTCCGGCGCAAGGGCACGACGCAAGCTGGTTTCCGGATTCATTCCCCTCCTGTCCTGCTCAAAACTGACAAGCTGAACATTATCAGCAACCTTTATTTCACCGGAGTCAACAGCTGTCTCTCCCTGTCCAGCCGCCCGGGCAAGAATCTGCATCAGGGTTGATTTGCCACACCCGTTCCTGCCCAGCAGACCGATTTTTGTCCCAGGAGAGAGGGTGATATCGACACCAGAGAACAATTTTTTCCCAGGAAAACTTTTTGAAACAGCGGTGGCAGTCAGCAGTTTTCTGGTTTTCCGCCCGGTTACCTCAAAATCTATCTGCACCTGAGATGACGCCCGGTTG
This sequence comes from Desulfomarina sp., assembly GCF_054039375.1. NCBI lineage: Bacteria > Pseudomonadati > Thermodesulfobacteriota > Desulfobulbia > Desulfobulbales > Desulfobulbaceae > Desulfomarina > Desulfomarina sp. The sequence goes on from NZ_JBPLBA010000231.1 coordinate 1,025, forward strand.
CGGGCACGAACGTCTGACAACTTCTCCTGCAGTCTGCCTGCTTCATTTATACGGTATCTTGCCTTTGTTGACCTTGCCTTGGGCCCGCGGCGGAGCCATTCTGTCTCATGTCGCATCCGGTTCGCAAGACGCTCCTCTTCCCTGAGTTGTCCAGCAAGAAAATGATCTCTTTCCTGAAGAAAACGGGAATAATTTCCTTTGACTTGAAACAATCCTTCCGGATAAACGCTTGAAAGCTCCACCACCCTGTTCGTACAGTTTTCCAGAAAATGCCGATCGTGACTGACAAGCAGAAACGTTTTCAGCCCTCCACTTCTCCCTGAGAGCATTTTTTCAAGCCAGAGAATCCCTTCAATATCAAGATGGTTGGTTGGCTCATCCATAACAAGAATATCTGGAGCAACAAGAAGAGCCCGGCAGATTGCCAGCCGCTTTCGCCAGCCACCGGAAAGACGTCCAACCGGAGTTTCAGGATCTTCAAACTCCGCCCGTGAAAGCAGGGCAAGAACCATATTGAACTTTTCAATCTCTTCCAGATCTTCAGCATGCAGAGCTGCCAGAAGGTTATCACTGATACTCCTGCTGTCATCAAACGTATCCGCCTGGGCAAGATAGCTCAGACGCGCATGTTTTTTCAACAGCACTTCGCCCCTGTCCTGCTCTTCAAGCCCGCAGATAATTTTCAGCAGGGTTGACTTACCGGACCCGTTGGGGCCGACAATGCCTATTCTGTCTCCCTCTGAAACAACCAGATTGATATCATTGAAAAGAACCTGGGCTCCAAATGATTTGGCAATGGATTGACAGACTACAAGATTTGACATGATTTATCCGGGATAACCATCATTGATCAAAAGGTAATAAAATCACAGAGTTGATACCACCTGTGGCCAGTTACGTTTTTACAGGTTCTTCTTCACTTTTACCCACCTGCACAGACAAAACACTGCCTGATAGCTGTGAACCTGGGGATGTGCCTGCATTATCGGGCGCATCCCCATTCCGGCTGAGTTTCATGGGTATTCACAAAACAAATAATAATTTCACGGTGTTCTTGGTGCAGGGTTGAGGTCCCAGTTTGATCTCTTTACCAATCGGGACTGGCAATGGCAAGACTCTGGCATAAAAAAACACAACAGATACAAGCTGTTCAGCAAAAACAGCACCACAAATCAACCGACTTTTATTGTTGATTATTTTCCCCTGCAATAGTATAAGCTATATAAATTTTGCTCCGATTCTTCGTGTTTTCAGCCGCCCTGCCATTCTGCGGGCATAATACTTTCTGTTAATGGTATTCTCAACTATTTTGAACCAATGATGAATGAGCAGCTGCATATTATCATTACCGGAGACAGGGGAAAAATCTTTCGCATGCCCTGTTCCAGAAGAAAATTCCGACTGCTTCTTTCCGCATCAATTCTTTTCTTACTTTTTCTCATTATTACAAGTGGTTTTTCAATTTCTCTTTTTACAAAAAACCGAGACTACAGCTCCCGGATTTCCGAACTGAAACACCAGCTCAAACTCAGTGAAGAAACCATAGCAAGGCATGAGAAAATAAACGAAACACAACGACTGAAACTCAATCTGCAGGTTGCCAACCTGGAGCTGGACAATGTAAAGCAGGCAATGGCATTCAAAGAAGAAAAGGAAATGCTGATGTCCACTGCGGTCAGTGAACTGAATGAGCGCAGTGAACTGATTGAAAAAATCATGGGCACAATCGGAATCCACCTTGAGAAAAAAAAGGATTCTGAAACGGGAAACAGCGGTGGTCCCTTCATAGCCAGTCCAGATGAAGCAAGAGATGACCTCCTCTTCAGAGCCGACAAATATCTGAAAACCATACGTGCCATTCCCCTGGGAAAACCGGTACAGGGAACCATTACCTCACTTTTCGGAAAACGAAAAGACCCGGTCAACCATAAAAAAGCCTTTCATACCGGGATAGACTTTCGGGGACGACGGGGAGACAAGGTCTATGCGACGGCAGACGGTATTGTCAAAAAAGCTTTTCGGAATGGAAGTTATGGCAAATATATCCTCATTGACCATGGTAACGGGTACACAACCGCTTTTGCCCACCTCCAGACTATGCTGGTGAAAAGAGGCGAGCGGGTGACAAGAGGACAGCTCATCGGCCTTGTCGGCAATACAGGAAGGTCAACCGGATCTCACCTGCACTACGAAGTCTGTCTTAACAGAAAGCCGATCAATCCTTATAAGTTTATGAAAATTGCCAGTCTTTTAAAAAATTCCAGCTCCGCACCACCGGAGAAAAAATAATCGAGTTGCCGCCCCAAAAGGAGTTACAATAATATGGGTATGTTTGGAAAATCTGACAACGTTGAGCAGGAGATGCAAAAGGTGGAAAATGAAGCCATCTCGTCGATTATCGACAAAAGCATGAGTGTCACCGGAGAGATTTCATTTAAAGGCAAGGCCAGAATCGACGGCGAAATCAATGGCAATATTGAAGGAGAGCATCTCGTTCTCAGTGAAACTGGAAAGGTCAATGGCGACATCACCGTTTCTTCATTCAACTGCTATGGCAAACTGGAGGGCAACGTCACGGCGAAAATCCTCACTGCCAGGAAAAATTGTTCGATCATCGGCAAGCTGACAGCAGGAAGCCTGACGGTTGAACCGGGGGCAACAATTGATGGAGAAATAAAGGCCGCTACTGCCGATGCGAAAAGTTCGCCGCCACAGAACAGCAAACCAGCAACTTCTGAGAAAAAAGCCTGATTGCCGACAAACCGGCATGGCCGGATAAAAGTAACTACTCACAGGGGTAGCAATTATGTGATTTTATTACCTCTGAACTGTAATTGCTCACAGGTGCCGCAGATTTTTGCAGGCTCTTTTGTTCGCTATAGCCTACTATGTGGACAAAAGAGACCGTGAAAAGCTGCGGTACCTGTGAGTAATTACGTCTGAGGGACGCCATAAACCCGTCCCTGGGGCTTGACTGCAGCCGTCCTGGCTGCAGACACCCTCGGCCAAGTCAGAATGGGACTTTCCTGAACTATCTTGTCCTTAAGTTAATGACATTGACTCTGAACCTGCGGAAGATGGAATTTTGAACG
>NZ_JBPLBA010000232.1:0-16519 GCF_054039375.1 Desulfomarina sp.
TCACCGGGGTAACAATTATATGATTTTATTACCTCTGAACTGTAATTGCTCACAGGTGGCGCAGATTTTTGCAGGCTCTTCTTCGCTTTTACCTACCTATGCGGACAAAAGAGACCGTGAAAAGCTGAGGTACCTGTGAGTAATTACCTTTTTTTCTTTTTTTTTATTGATCGAATAAGAAGAGGTGATTCCACCCCCTGCAATTCAGTCCCCGGCAGAACACCACTCTCAAGGCTGCCCAGGGGGATAATGGAGTCCACAGCTCCTTTTCCCGGCATTTTCTCTACTGCCAGGCGCACTGTAGACGGGATAATAGACACAATCTCAACAGGGTATTCAACGTCAGGTCTTGGAATGACTTCCACCTTCAAATTTTCCGTATCCTGCTGCTGAATTGCCGTCACCATGAACAGTTTTCGCAAATTCACCTTTTTTTTCAGCAACAGCCTGGGAATGTTCGCTGTAACCTTGACAACTTCCGGTACAACTTTTTTTGCCTTTCCATTGGCAAGGACATGCACCTTCATCCCCGTTACAGTCTTCGTAACAGTTTCCAGCCCTATTTTTATATCTGCAGTGACGGATGTTTCACCAATCAGATCAACAATTGTGGGATCCAGTTCCAGGGGTATCTGCATCTGGGTAGAGTGTTTCAGACCGTCAAGATTTATGGCGTTGGTATACAGTTCGTCAATTCGGGAAAGAACCGTCTGGGGACCGGTGATTGAAATAACGTCAGGCTCAGTATGTAATCCCTTGAGCACATAGCCCGAAGCGGGCCGTCCCACTGTCTTCGCGGTAACAGGAAATCGCTTCTGAATCAGTTTGTCTAAAGAAAGAATAATTGAAGACGGCTGTACTCTCTGAACTGTTATTCCACGAGGAACAGGGATATGCTGGTTGCTGTTTTCAATGACCATTGTTCCCGGAGTGGCCGCCGACAGGTCTATCTGACGCGTGATCGCCTTATTGGTCATATCGAGAATAAGGGCACGAGGGCCACTCACCGTAACCTCGATCTCCTTTTTAAACTGATTGGAAATAACAAGATCCCTTGGCAGATTTATAATCTCTATGGGGATCATCACATTTTTATCCACCCGATTCTCTCCACCAACATAATACCAGAGTATTACTGCGAGACAGAGGGAAACAATTTTCAGGATCCATTCTTTGGAAACCAGTTTTGTCCACGTTTTTTTTGCTGATAGACTCTCCATCTTCATTTTCCCCCGAGCCAGCTTTTCCAGGGTTGAGAAGAACCGCTTTTTCCAACCAGAAAAATTGCCTGAAGACTTTTGTTGAGTCCTATTTCATCTTCTATGGTGGTCAAAGCCCCATGCCTGACTATGGATATTTCCTGTGTCTCCTCTGAAACCACAAGAACAACGGCATCAGTTTCTTCAGTAAGACCGATGGCGGCGCGATGCCGGGTTCCATAGCGTTTATTTATATAAGGGTTTTGAGTCAATGGAAGGATGCAGCCTGCATGCTGAATCCGCCCTGCGCTGATGAGAACCGCACCGTCATGGAGAGGTGATGCCGGCATAAAGATTGAAATAAGCAATTCTTTTGTCAGAACCGCATCCAGTTTGAAACCGGACTCGATAAAATCGCCCAGGCTTGTTTCCCTTTCAATTACAATAAGAGCTCCAATCCTTCTTTTGGCAAGATAAAAAAGTGTTCTGATTATCTCCTCCATCTGTTTATCGACAATTTCAATATGTTTCTGGAAAGGAGAACGGCCGACCTGGGTCAAGGCTCTGCGAATATCCTGCTGAAAAACTATGATCACAATGAGAAGAATTGAACTGAGGAAATTCTGCATCACCCAGAGAAGAGCAGACAGATCAAGAACGCTTGCGAGAAAATAGATGATGGTGAGAATACCGATTCCAACCACCATCTGTACAGAACGTGTGCCCCTGATGATGGAAATCAGCTGATGTATGATAAAAGCCACCACCAGAATATCAAGAATATCCTGCCAGCGGAAATAACGAAAAAATTCAAACATAAGGGATAAAAACGGCTGAAATTGAACCTAAATCCTGCACTTCAGAAAATGAAAAAATGTAAATATAACTTGACTTCAGTATATTATGATATATCGAGCAAATTTGGTTATTCACTTTTTAGGTGAATGTAAATTTTTTCATTTTCTTTGCCCTGCAGGATTGGCAATTTTACCGAATCTGCTTCGTTTTCAATGGCTTGAAGTATGCCTATACGTCAGCGCCATTGAACCTTGCATCTCCGGCAAACTTGCCAATTGCAGGATTTAGGTTGAAGTATATTTTAAATGTACGACTAATATTAAGGAATTAAAAGATTTTTCTTGTTTTTTTAATCTTTTTTTTTAAACCATACCATTTTTTTACAATTGGTCCCCAAACACAAACAGTAAGACACCTATGAATAGTTATTTCGTAACTGGTCACAGGGGTAGCAACTTTATGATTTTATAACTTCTGAGATAATGTCATTAACTTACAAGGACAAGATAGTTCAGAAAGGTCCAAATCTGGCTGGGTTTCATGGGTAATCCGAAAAATCAAAGCACATCAGAAACCAGTGACACAATTTCTCCAGCATTCGGGCTTTTCACAACCACCCTGTCAACACCCGCCTCAATGGCCTTCATTCTTGTTTCCTCCCTTTCATCCGCAGTAAAGAGCACCAGTTTGACATCATCTTTATCTTCCAGTTCTCTCACATTCCTACAGATTGAAAGGCCTGACATATCCGGTAACCTGTAATCAATAACCGCCACATCGGGTGACTCTTCAAGAATAAGATCATAACCGGCTTTACCGGTGGCAGCACACAATGTATTAAAGCCGGCCTTTTGAAAGAGACGTGTGTAAAGCCTTAAAATAACAGGATTGTCATCAATCAAAACAATTTTCTTCATTTGATTTTCTTTCGAGCCGGTTCTTTTTTCCCGAGATGTTTCTAGCACAAGCAACCTGTCTCCGGCTTTGACCAGATCATCATCGTCCGGCATAAGAATGTCCGTTTCGTTCCTGCGTATTCCTATGATTTTCCCTTCAAGCAACCGGGAGACCGCATGGATATATTTCCCCGTCAGATCAGAATCTTCCTGTATTTCCAGCCACTTTGGCTCACAACTTTTTGAAGATGAGCCAAGAAACAGATCATCCCCCAGATCCTCTTTGGCCAGAAGGCTTTCTGCCACTTTCTGTCCTGCAGCCGCAAAAGGGGAAATAACTGAATCCGCACCTGCCCGAAGTATCCTTGACTCAGAACTCGGCTGATCGATTCTGGCAATAATCCTCAGCACAGGATTCAACTCCCTGGCTGTCAGAACAGCAAAAAGATTATCAGGATCGGAATCCAGGACCGCAAGAAGTGCCGAAGCCGTCTTTATCCCTGCCTTCAACAGGACATCTTCCCTGGTTCCATCACCCAGGATATGAAAAAAACCCAGTTCAGAAATTTTTTTCAATGTTTCTTCTGAATTATCAATAATGACAAAATCAGCACCCTTTTCACTGAAATATTCAGCAGCAGCAGCCCCTACCCGGCCATGGCCGCAAATGATCACATGTCCCTTTAATTTGCTTATTCTTTTCTCCATAGATTTCTTCCATCTGTTCGGATTCGCTGACCGTTCGATAACCATTTCTGTAAAAGCACTTGCCGCAAACGCTATACTGCCGACACCGGAAAGAATCAGAAACACGGTGAAGATTCTGCCACTTTCCGAAAGGGGATTTATTTCACCGTAACCGACTGTTGAAATTGTTATGACAGTCATATAAAAAGCATCAATGAAGGTATACCCTTCGAGAAAATGATAGCCCGCAGTTCCTGTTACAAGAAAAAACAGAAGAAAACAGGCAGCCAGAAAAACGCGTTTATGTGGTCCCATTAAACAAAACCCTTGTCGAAATCCCGAACCCGATAAAACGTAATTACTCACAGGCACCCAGCTTTTCACGGTCTCATTTGTCCACGCAGGTAGGTAAAAGCGAAGAAGAGCCTGCAAAAATCTGCAGAACCTGTGAGCAATTACACAGTTCAGAGAAAAATGGCGGACAGTTGCAAAGCAGACAGGCAAATTATAGCATAACAAAAAAACAGTTTTAAGATAATCTACAATGTCATTATTTTTTCTGATTATGTATGAAACTCAGCCTGATAAAACAGGCGCATCCACAATTTGGCTGAGTTTCATGGGTAATCAGAATTTAATCAGCTCCTTTCAACCTTGCGCATTAATTTGAAAATGCATTTTTCCTTGGTCTGGTGTATAGAATTCGGGTACGTTGTCTTTTAAAGTACCTGGCCGTAAACGGCCGCTTTCTCCTGTACCTCGCTATGGAAGAAATAATTCTGTTTCCGGTAAGTCATATCAGAAATACCTCCAACACAAACTATGTCAGATCGATTTGGTAATATTCCCATACAGCCTCCGACTTCCACACCCAAAAAAACTTCTCCCCCCAAAAAAAGAGCGGCACGGAGAAAAAAAACAAAAAGGCACCCCGGATTCACCTTCAAACATGGACTCGGGTTACTGCTTCTACCGGTTTTATTGATAGTTTACTCACTGGCTGGTTTTTTTGGAGTTCCCTACTACATCAATGCACTATTACCCTCTACTGTTTTTGAAAAAACAGGGCTTTTTTTCAAAACGGGCCACACAACTTTTAATCCCTATACCTTTTCCTTTCAGTCGGAAAATATCTTTCTTAAACTGACAAAAAATGACAATCGTCACCTCCTCTTTATCAAATCTCTTTCCGGAAAACTTTCACCACTTCACCTGCTCCGGAACGATATCGTCTGCAACGATCTGACTATAATTGAGCCAGATGCGAATCTAATCAGAAATAAAGACAAATCATATAATTTTTCCCCTCTGTTTCAACCGGGCAGGCAGAAAAGTTATTCGGACATGATGAATTTCTCCGACCTTCCTTTTCATTTCTCCCTGAATAACATCCAGGTAACAGACGGAAGTATCACTTTTATTGACCAGCCCGCGGAAAAAACTCACTCCATCAAGAATATTCAACTGGCACTGCCGAGTTTTTCAAACCTCGCAATTCAGGCAGACAATTATATCAGACCCCATTTTTCAGCAACAGTGAACGGCAGTCCCGTTGATCTGTCTGGAGAGGCTGGAATAGGCAGTTCCGGTTCTACACGGACATCAACAGATCTGGTCTGTAACCTTACGGCAATTGATCTCCCTCTGTACCTCAGCTACCTGCCGTTTTCCCTGCCATTTTCCATTACGAAAGGCAAAGCCGACGGCAAAATCGGCCTCAAATTTGATCCCCAGGGAGAAAAAGGGCGAAAACTGGCTGTACGTTTTATTCTGAACATCAGTAAAGCGAACATCCTGGCGCACAATAACACTCTCGACCTGGCCATTCCCAGGGCCCGGCTTGAAGGCACACTCAATCCGGTCTCTCAAAATATCCATCTTGATACCGTCTCGTTGACAGAACCTGTTATTTCCTCATTCGGACGAGGTTTTGTAAAAAACATCAGCTCACTCCTCAACACAGACAGTAGTAAGAAAAACCCTGTCTCCAGAGAAAAGTCAGGATATACAGCAAAAATAAACTCGCTCACTATCAAAAACGGCACCCTGAAACAATTTACCGACTCCGAAAAAAATAAAATCATCAATGAATGGACAATGCTCCAACTGGAGGCACACCGTTTATCAACCAGGGAAAAAAACGAAAAAGGTGATAAAAAAGAAAAAGCAGGAACCTTCACCCTCACCGGAACCCGAAAAAAAAGTTCAGCCTCTTTTGCCTGGAAGGGTAAAATCATCCAGCCCACCTCCTTTCACGGAACTCTCACGGCCAATCACCTTGACCTGAATGATCTCGCGCATTTCCTTGAGATGCCACCTTTACAATCCATGACAGGTACTGCTGCCTTGAAGGGAGAACTGGCCCTGAACCTGACAGGAAGAGAAAAAAACAAGAAGAATAATAGTTTTTATCAGCTTAATGATGCTACTGTGACAATCCGGGATTTCCAGCTGTCCTCCTCCAGCAGGAAGAAAAAGAAAAACAGATCCACCGAACTATCCGCAGAAAGACTGATATTTGAAGGCTTTAACAGAAATAAAAAAATCATCAATTTTGGCAGGGTACGCTTTGAAAAAGGCATATTGATACTGAAAAAAGGTCAGCTTCCTGAAATTTTTTCCTTTTTTACTGAAGGGAAATACAAGATCCAAAGTCTCCAGTTCAAAGGCAGGAGTCGTTTTATCGCAGACAAAGCATCTCAAATTCTTTTTCCGGACTTCTCCATAAAAGCGACAGCCCTGAACAGAGCAAAAACTGTGAAAAACAATCTTTCGTTGTCAGCAAAAGGAAAAGACACCACCCGTTTCACAGGAACAGGGAGTATCAGGCTGACACCCTTCAGGGGAACAATGAAAACAGAATTTGCTCAGATCCCGGTAAAAGCTCTTTTCCCCTGGTTCTCGAAATCCCCCCTTCTCAGAGATATCAAAGGACTGGTGGGCGGAAAAGGAACATTTACTTTTCCCGGGACAGGTTTTACAGGTACATTACATGCTGGCAAGGGGTCCCTCACCCTTCAAAACAACCATACAGTTTCGTGGGCCGGAACTGTTCTCCATGGGCTGAACTATGCTGCCCGTCCATTTCACCTCGGTATTGCCCTTGTCGAACTGCAGTCTCCCTCTTTACCATGGACCATTACAAAGGATGATGATACAGCTCTTGAAAATTTCGCTGCGTTCCTCCAGAGCTATTTCCCCATGGCGGACAGGACACGTCGGGGCAAAAAAACTGTCACACTTTCTCCCGTGGACATACAGGAGATTGTCATTTTAAACGGTCAAATTGCATTGAATGATACACGGACCACCCCCCCCTGGAAAGCCGATATCTCGCAACTCAAAGGCCGGATCAGAAATATTCATTCCGGCATGGCTCCGGTTATCTCCCAACTGCAGTTTTCCGGAAAGCTGGACGATTCGCCTTTTACCGTTGAGGCCCAGAGCGATCTGTTTTCAGCGGAGAAAAACGGTAGTTTCAGCTTCAACCTCGATGATCTCCCTCTCGCCTCTTTCCACCATCAGATTTCTCCGGTTCTGGATATCAATACAGGTAAAGGAGATTTTGGACTGGAAATAAACAGTTACTGGGAAGACTCGCAACTGTCTTCATCCGGAAAGATTCATTTTTCCGAAATAGAACCGGTATCACCGGTTGCCGATTCAGCCATGACACTGGCACTTCTGGAAGGAACAGACAACAGTTTTTCCATGGATCTTTCCTTCTCCACTCCTCCGCCCGTCGCAGCCACATCCCTGTTTGACCGAATTCTTGTCCAGTTCCAGAAACATGTAGTCAAGAGCTCAGTTTCACCATTCCTTCTGGCCCGTGGAGACTTTACTGACCTTATTGACAACGAGATGATTGAATTTATCCCCGGAGAGTTCATGTTGTCTGACAAGGGCCGTAACAACCTCTCAAAATATGGTGCTCTTCTGATCAACCATCCCAATATCAGCCTTGTTTTGTCAGGAAATTACGATGAAAAAACAGACAGGGCAGCCATGAAAAAACAGATGGAGGAAATAGAGTTAAAACGGGTTGACAGTGAAAACAAAAAGAAATTCGCAGAGTGGAAAAAACAGAAAGAAGCTTATTATAGAGCACTTGAGTTGAAACAGAAAAAAATGGCCCTGGAAGGAAAAATCATGGAACAGGATATTCCACCAGAATTTCTCCATGAATTTGTTGCCGTCCAGCCGCAGACGATCCAGGTGAATCAGGCCATGCTGGAGGAACTGGCCCGAAAAAGAGCGAAAATTGTCCAAAAGCATCTGACAAGTCAGCTTCAATTGAAACCTGAAAGAATACAACTGCAAGAGGACAGACAGTTGGGAACCGCATGTGGTGTGTCGGTAACACTAAAGCCGTTTTTTCAAATGACACCCCGATGAAAAGATGGATATTATGGATTTCCTGACCAACTCGCAAAGTTTTAATACATTGCTTCAATGGCTGATTCCGCTTTCAATTTTCACTTTTCTTCTGAGTCTGGGACTTATTCCATGGATTGTTGGCAGACTTTCTGAAACCTGTTTCCTTCGGTTCTCTTCCACCTATGCCTCCCCGATACAGAGTGGATCAAAAACAAAGTCTTTCGCGACTCTGTTTTTCCTTTTTTTTCGTAATATTCTCGGTCTCATCCTTTTCCTAGCAGGTTTTGCCATGCTTTTTCTTCCAGGCCAGGGATTGTTGACAATGCTCATTGGCCTCCTGCTTCTTTCCTTTCCCGGTAAACAAAAACTAATCTGCTCACTTATCAGGAAACAGATGGTCCGGCAGAGCCTGAACTGGATCAGGATAAAAAGAGGAAAAAAACCTTTTCAGTGGCCTGACCGGTAAATTATTTTTTCTTCCCCATGAAACTCAGTCGGATTGTGGAGATGTATGCTTTATCAGACTGAATTTTATAACTATTTCGAAAAATTATTTATTTTTTTCAACAACAGCGGAAATTGGTGAAAACGGCTGATAGAGAGGATCTCCAACCAGCACCATCTGCCAGGACAGAAATGGCAGGGACACGAGGTATGTTTCTCCCAGACTCATATATCCTTCAGAGAGATAGTTAAAAAAAATTTCCGGCAGAGGAAAACCCTGAATATATGGCTCATTCACCGGCCCGATGGTTGCGGCACCACCCTTTTTCAATATATTTACACACCAGACAGAACTGTCAGGATTTCTCAAGGTTGTACACTCGGAACTTGCCAGATGATATCCTATGGCCCCCCTGTTCCATTCGAAACTGTCAACATACTTTGCCAGAGAATACCAGCCGCAATACAATGCCACATCAGGACAACTGTTGACCGGAAAAAGATGCGGAGTACTGTCCAGTATGACATTCATCCTTTTCCTGACAATCTTTGCAGCGCGATGCAGAGAGGCATCATAGAGAGCATATCCCCTCAGATCCTTTTTCTTCGGAAATTTCCATCGGGCATCAAAATAGGCTGTACCTCGCAATCCTGTTTGTTCAACAGCCAGTGTATCATTGATCATCCTGTAAACAGTCTGTTTATCAGGACCATCCAGTCTGCATACAAGAAGCACCTTATCTTTATCAATCGGTAAATGTAACCCTTGAAAACCGATAAAATAAGGATTTCTTATCCATCCGGAAAGCCTGTAATGACCTGCAAGAACCAATGATAGTTCTGAATCAACCGATGCTTTCTGTGAATCATTTGAAAGTTTCTTTATCTTCCCTCTCAGTTCTTTCAACACGGTTTCAGTGTTTTTTCCATATGTTTTATTCCTTCTTTCTTTCAATTCGTTTTTCAACTTTCTTATAGTCTCTAAAGAATCCCAGTCCGGAAGGGTTGGTGCCACCTTCAGAGGTACTCCATAGATCAGAACAACACATGCTATTCTCACTCCCGGTAAAAGCCTGTGGATGGCATCATTGACTGGTTTTTTGAGGTCTTTATCAAATTCGGACCTGGACATTTTTTCTTTTAAAGAAAGCCTGAGATTTAAAAGATGATTTGCGGGAATACCCCTTTTTTCCATATAATACCGACCAAGCTCGACACTTCCAGCCATCCGGGAATTTGTCACCACCAGAATCTCCTGCGGTTCCATTGAGAATGAGACCGTAACAAAAACACAGAAAAGACAGACTGCCAGTGCTCCCCCTGTTTGTAACTGAAAACCCGGCCACAGAAGATTGTTTTTTCGCAGTCGTTTTTTGCTCATTCTACTGGGCCTGCAGCCATACCGATTTATGAAATATTTTCTCCACATCTTATCACTCATTAAAATTGTTCAGAAAATAGAATTTTTTCGCAATTCTGGAAAAAACTGTTATTTTTTTTTCTCCTGGTATATACTGTGTCTTATCTGAAGCCTTGCTTGTCGAACTTTTCCCCTGCTGATACGGATTTTTGGAAAACCGGACACCTGACAATCCAAATGATTATCAATTGATACCATGCATACTCAAGATATTGCCCAGGACATCACCAGACTCATTCTCAACCAGAAAAACCTTCTTGAAACAATACCCGAGATGGTCCTGCTTGTGAAGGGAAGTGAATCCATTGAGTATATGAACCCCAGTGCAAAAGCATTTTTCGGGGATCTTTGCAAAAAAGGGCCCGAAAACAAACCACCACTGGACAGGGACTGCATGGCTCTACTTCAGATAGTTGCCGATGCCATTCGTGAAAACAGGATTGGTGACACGCTTGAAACAACACTCAATCAACTTCACCTGGAATACACCCTTGCTCCTTTTCAAGGATATCATGGCGATACACTTTACTGGTTTTTCATCCGGGATCAGACGGAAACCAAAGCTCAATTTGAAGAACTGGCTCTTTTTCATAACAGCATTGAAACAATTCTCTCTCACAAGATTAATGAATTAAAAGAAAGTGAGAGAATGCGAAAAAATCTTTCAAAAGAACTCAACACCCTTAAAGAACACCTCAAAGAACAACCTGAAGAAGGAAAAATGGTTGGCTCAAGCAGAGCCCTGAGCGAACTGCGAGACATGGTTTTCCAGGTGGCAAAATCAGACGCAACCATCCTGATTACCGGAGAATCCGGAACAGGCAAAGAACTTGTTGCCAATCTTATCCGGGAAAGCAGCAGCAGAAACGAAAAGCCCTTTTTAAAAATCAACTGTAATACCATTAATGATTCCCTCCTGGAAAGCGACCTTTTTGGACATGAAAAAGGTGCCTTTACCGGAGCAGACAGCAGACGAAAAGGTAAGTTTGAAGTTGTTGACGGCGGAACCATCTTTCTCGATGAAATTGGAGATATCAGTCCCAGAATGCAGGCAGCATTATTAAGAGTCCTCCAGGACGGAGAGATAATTCGGGTTGGCGGAAATTCACCAATTCAAATTGATGTTCGGGTCATCGCGGCAACCAACCGGGACCTTGCCACAATGGTACAGGATGGCAGTTTTCGCCTTGATCTGTTTTACAGGTTAAATATCATTAACATTTCAATCCCGCCACTCAGGGAAAGAAAAGATGATATCGTTGATCTTGTTACACATTTCATCCGCAAGTATCGTCAAGCTTTCAAGAAGGAAATCAACTTCTTACCCCAATCAATTCTAGACCGACTCATCCTCCATGACTGGCCGGGAAATGTCCGTGAACTCGAAAATGTAATTCAACGGGCGGTCCTTATGTCCAAGAATAACACTATTACAGAAAATGAACTGATCTTTGATATTCTCCCCGGTGAAGAGCTCAACCCGCCTCACAAAAATTATCTGCAGCAACTCGACGGTCGCCCTCTTAAAGCAATGGTAGCAGAGGTTGAAAAGGATTTTATAATCCATGCCCTGGAAAAAAATCACGGCAATGTCGCCAAAACCGTGAAACAGCTGGAAATAGGAAAAACTGCCTTCTATGACAAAATGAAACGGTACAATATTTCCCCAAAAAACCACAAGTAAATATTGGCACATTTATTGCAATAAAATTAACGAGATAAATTTCTCTTCAAGCAATTTTTTTGGAATAGACCATGTCAATGAAAGCCAAAAAACCGAATACATCATGCCCGTTCTGGTCTGTGAAATCTCTGAAATGCAGACTCTGCAATGACGGCCTGTTCATCCCACTGGACAACCATATTGAAATATACTGCACGACCGTAGATTATCCCCAGTGCCTTCAATATTCTCTTTATATGAATTCACCGGAAGGAAAACGGCAGTACAAGGAAGATCAATACAAAAATCGTCGCAGATACAGACGGGTAGACACGCGCCACAGTGTGACTCTTGTAAAACTTCTCCACTCGGGTGAAATAATCTCTCACCAGTCAACTTTCGCCGAAACACTGGATATAAGCACCGGCGGGATGCGAGTCACCATGAAAAGCCCACTTCTGAACAACACTGTAGTCCAGTTCTCCTTTGATGATTCCTTCCCGGAATCTCTGCAGACGGGAATCGGCAAAATCCAATGGTGCAACAAACAGATAGATGACAATGTATACCAGGCTGGTCTTGCCTTTCAGGGACCTCATACTATAGAGGCCATGGGGCTTTTCCTGGGAATCCACGACAAACAACTGTAATTGCAGGATTTATATTTTTCGCACAGCCCATACCAGTATTAATACGGGAATTCCCATAACTGCGGTAATAAGAAAAAACCTCTCATACCCAAATGCGGAAACCATTGTTCCCGAATAACCGCCGATAAGTTTTGGAAACAAGGTCATCACAGAACTGAAAATAGCATATTGAACCGCAGTAAATGACACACTTGTCAGGCTTGAAAGAAAAGCCACAAATGCAGTAGTTGCAATACCCGCACTCAAATTATCGGCCCCGATCACCAGGGCGAGCAATGTTGTATCTGCACCGCCTCCCGCAAGAATCATAAACAGCAGATTAGTGGCCGCGGAAAGAAATGCCCCCAGAAACAGAATCGCCCTGACACCGAAACGCACCGTCAGCATTCCCCCGAGAAAACCACCCAGAAGAGTCATGCCCAGGCCGAAAGATTTTGTGATTCCCGCTATGACATTTTTGCTGAACCCCATATCAAGATAGAAAACATTTGACACAACCCCGAGCACAATATCCGAAAGACGATAAAACCCAACCAGAAGCAGAATGAGCAATGCCGTTTTTCCGCTATACCGGACAAAAAAATCAGCTATTGGATCAACATAGGTTCTTCGCACCATTTTTGAGTCAACCATACCACTTTTCTCAAAAAATCCGGCCACCAGGAATGCAACCAGGACAGCGAGAATAAACCGTAACAACTCAACAAGAAAAGCTGCCACTCCCTTTTCTTGTATAAACAGCCCGGTAAAAAAAGTTTTCAGCTGACCAACAACAGGACCCGAATAAAAAAAAGTCAGGGCAAATGCCATCACAACAAAACTAAAGAGGACAAGAAACCGGAGGTAATCTGAAAGTGTATAGTCATATCGCACTTCATTCCCAAGCTCAGGTTCTTCAATGAAAAAAGTGGTGATAACACCGACCAGCATAAACGCGGCCATACACAGATAAGTTGTTCTCCATGCACCATAATTATATAATGCTCTTGTTGTACCAAGATAAGAAGCAAGAAACAGGGAGCCGGCCCCCGCAACGAGCATACCAACACGGTAACCGGCGATATACATGGAGGCCAGCATTGCCTGCAAGCTTTCCTCCGCACATTCAATCCGATAGGCATCAATGGCAATATCCTGGGTAGCAGAAGAAAAACCAAGCATTACTGCCGCCATTGCCATAAAACTTAGATTTTCAAGATTCCCGGCCGGATTTACACTACCCATCCAGGATATTGCAGATATTATCCCTATCTGAGCCAGGAAAAGCCAGGATCGTCGTCTGCCGAGCTTACGGGTCAACCATGGCACAGGTAAAAGATCGACCACAGGGGCCCAAACAAATTTAAAAGAGTAACCAAGAGCAGCCCAACTGAAAAAAGTCACTGCCGCTCTGCTCACGCCAGCTTCTCTCAGCCAGACTGACAGTGTGGAAAAAATCAGCAGAATTGGAAGACCCGCAGAAAATCCGAGGAAAATCATAGCCACGACTTTGGGATGACACCATATTTTCATCCCTGTTGCCGAAGGTAGATTTTCCCTCTTTTCTTTGCTCATTATTGTCTTTTCCTTTTAATAAGATTATGTTATTCGACAGGCTGCATCACCATTGGACGCTCAAGGATTCAGGAATGTATTGTGACATATTCAGTGAAATCAGTGATTCATTTTTAAGTGTCTGCATATTTTCTTTTTTTCTTTACCCTGCGTGCTTTATAGGTTCAAAACAAATCCACAAGACTGACACGGATTCGAAACACAGTCAACAATAAAGACAGAACGGTTTACTCCGGCTTCATTTATGGAAAATATTAAAATATACAATACCCTTTCTGGAAAAAAAGAGATTCTCACCCCCCTGGAACCTGGACATGTAAAACTCTATGTGTGTGGGATAACTTCCTATGATTACTGCCATATAGGCCATGCCCGTTCAGCTCTTGCCTTTGATATGATTGTCAGTTACCTGCGATACCGGGGCTACAGGGTGACCTATGTCAGAAATTTCACAGATATAGATGATAAAATTATCACCAGAGCCGCCGAACAGGGCTGCACAGCCTCAGATCTGGCCAACAGGTTTATTGATGAATTTTACAGAGATATGGATGCACTGGGGATAGGCAGACCTGATATCGAACCAAAGGCAACAGATCATATCAAAGAAATGATCGAGCTGATTGAAGAGCTTGTTGCCAAAAACATGGCCTATCAGTCGGGTAATGATGTCTACTATGTAGTCGAAAGTTTTCCTGAATACGGAAAGCTCTCCCGCAGGAACCTGAATGATATGCAGGCAGGAGCACGCATCAATGTCAACGACCGGAAACACCATCCCATGGACTTTGTCCTCTGGAAAGGTTCAAAACCAGGAGAACCCACCTGGGACAGTCCATGGGGACCGGGACGGCCCGGGTGGCACATTGAATGTTCTGCCATGAGTCGAAAATACCTGGGTGCAACATTTGATATCCACGGAGGCGGCAAAGATCTTATTTTCCCCCATCACGAAAACGAGATCGCCCAAAGTGAGGGTGCAAACAGTCAACCCTTTGTAACAACCTGGATTCATCACGGTTTTGTAACCATTCGGGATGAAAAAATGTCTAAATCCCTTGGTAATTTTCTGACTATCAGGGATATACTGGACAATTATCACCCCGAGGTTCTGCGCTTTTTTATTTTTTCAACCCATTACCGCAACCCGCTCGATTTTTCAGAAACAGCCATGCGAGATGCAACCAGCGGCCTGGAGAGATTATATAAATGTATTGCTGCAGTTGAAAACCTCAAGCCGACTGATAAGGTAAAACAACAGGACAGGACAGTTCTGTCGGAAAAAGACAAAGAAAAAATCCTCAGTCTTGAAAAACGTTTTCAAGAGGCAATGGATAATGATTTCAACACAGCCAGGGCCCAGGGCATCTTCTTTGAAACAGCAAAAATTCTGAACAGGGGGGTAAAACTCGTTGAAGAAAATCCTTCATCCACAGATACGGTTCTTCTTAAAAACTGTGCTGCAACTCTGAAAAAACTGGCAAACATCATGGGGATTCTCAGGGAGAATGCAACAGAATATCTCTCCGTCAAAAAGGCGATAAAAATCGCCGATCTGGATCTTGATGAAGAAGAAATAAACAGACTGATAGAGGAAAGAAACAGATGCCGTGCAGAGAAGAACTGGGCACGGAGTGATGAAATCCGCGATCAACTCCTCAGCAAGAATATTGTTTTAAAAGATGATGCCACCGGAACCAGCTGGTCAGTAAAATGACAGGCTGGAGTTATCATCAGTTGAGATTTCACCTTAATTGCACATAGTGGAAATTTTACCGCAGGCATATTATTGATACCCCGGGAATAATATTTCCTGGGCATCCCGGATATCGGGCACAGAAACCATTTATGGACAGGCATTAAGTTAGAAATCATTGGCTTTTACCAGGATAATTTCATGAGAAAACCAGCCGTCGCAGATCGTTTTTACCCCGGATCCCCTGAAGAGCTGAAAAAGACCATTTCAGACCTGCTGCTGAAAGCAGGGTCCGGAAGAAAAAAAAAGAAGGCTATTGCTGCGATTTCTCCCCACGCCGGCTATATCTACTCCGGAGAACTTGCAGCAGAAACTCTTGACAGTATTGTCATACCCGAAACTGTAGTAGTGATCGGGCCGAACCACCACGGAACAGGTGCCCCTGTATCTCTGTCCACCTGTCCATGGATGCTTCCCTTCGGCACAGTCCCTGTCAACGAGGAACTGGCTGAACATATTCTTCACTATTCCTCAAACATTACCCGTGATGAAAAGGCCCACAGGTTAGAACACTCCATTGAAGTTCAAATTCCTTTTCTGCAATACCGGCAGAGGAACCTGTCCCTGGTACCGCTTGTTGTATCACATATTTCATATCCGCTCTGCATTGAAATTGCAGAAGCTGTCGTAGATGGAATCAAAACCTGCAAAAATGAGGTCCTGCTGCTGGCCTCAACAGATATGAGTCATTATGTCCCACGCCATGTTGCAACTGAAAAAGATGCTCAGGCCCTCCGACATATTAAAAACCTCGATCCGGAAAAACTCTATTTTACTGTATTTGACCATAAAATTTCCATGTGTGGCGTTATTCCAGTAGCAATAACACTTATTGCCGCAAAAATGCTGGGTGCATCATCCTGTGAACTGATTGGCTATACTGACTCCGGATATGTTTCCGGTGACACAAAGCAGGTAGTAGGCTATGCAGGGTTGACTGTCCACTGAATTTCTGTCACATTTTCAAGGTGAGCTGAAGCTTACAATATGTGGGCAAGAGAGATCAGGAAAAGCTGAGATACCTGTGAATAATTACGATTTTTTCTTGACACCAACGGATCAATCTTTTATAAAC
>NZ_JBPLBA010000233.1:0-15853 GCF_054039375.1 Desulfomarina sp.
TGCAATTTTTTGTGCCATTCTGTCTGTGGCTTTGAGCGCATAGTAGAGCTATGTAACATAAGCCACAGGCGGGATGGCGCGAAAAAGGACAAGCAAGATACGTCAGAGCAGTGTTGACGGGACACTAATTATGAAAGTCTGTGATGTGATCCCTGAATCCGTGCAAAGTAATAATGATTTGAAGGTTCAAAAAAGTCAATCTGTATTTCGAGTGAAACCTGGGAATGTGTGTTTCGCCGGAGAAATGATCTTTTTGTGCAGCCTGTGTATGGCTCACAGTATTGAAAGAGTGGCAAACAGGAATTTTGTGTGTATACTGGAGGATTTGATTTAAGGACACCCTGGAAAATTGTCTTTCTGCCTGATTTTTCAAGGCACCCCTGAATATCATTTTGAACACCAATTGAAGTAATTAATCACAGGTACCCCACTTTTCACGGTCTCTTTTGTCCGCATAGGTAGGCTATGACGAAGAAGAGCCTGCAAAAATCTGCGGTACCTGTGAGCAATTACCAATTGAAACACTGGATATAAAAACTATGTCAAGACTCAGGGCAAACCTTCTTCTCATGCTGGCTGCAATTATCTGGGGAAGCAGTTTTGTGGTCCAGCAGGTAGGTACGGGAAAACTGGGTACAATAAGTTTTACGGGAGCCCGCTTTTTCGTGGGAGCCTGTATGGTTTTTCCTTTTGCATTCAAGCAGTTCAGAAGAGTTCATTTTCAGGAAAGGCGTTTTATGCAGAACGACTGGCTGGTTCTGGCTCTGACAGGAACCGTTCTCTTTACCGCAGCCGTTCTGCAGCAGCATGGCATCCTGCGGACAACGGTTACCAATTCAGGTTTTCTTACTGCTCTCTACGTCCCCATGGTGCCTTTTCTCGGTTTTCTGTTTTTACGAAGAAAAGTTCATTTTGTGGTCTGGCCCGCATCAATCTGTTGCTTTATCGGAACATATATTATGAGTGGCGCCCATGAGGTCAGGCTGGTTGATGGTGATCTCTGGGTTATTTCCAGTACGATTTTCTGGGCCACTCACGTCATGCTCGTGGGTGCTCTTGCCTCCCGGACAAGGGCACCTCTGGTGGTTGCGGCAACGCAGTTTGCCGTATGCGGTTTTCTGGGCCTGGTGCTGGGCTATGTTATCGAATCTCCCGCCATGGGGGATTATATCGGTGCCGTCTGGGGTATCTGTTATATAGGTGTTTTTTCTGTCGGTATGGCATTTACCCTTCAGGTGGTCGGTCAGCGATATACTCCGGCCGCCGATGCGGCAATAATTCTCAGTTCGGAAACGGTTTTTGCGGCCATCGGCGGTATGGTGTTTCTGGGCGAGCGCCTGTCCCTGTTGCAGTTTATGGGTGGCGGGCTTATTCTTCTCAGTATTATCGCAGTGGAAGTGGTACCTCTGTTCGCAACTGGAAAGGCAAGAGCTCTTGATTGATTTCGTTATTTAGAAAATACCTTGCTTTTTTCCCATTTATTATTTAACAGAAACCCACTGTTCAAAAACCGGGACAGTGCCCCTGATATTCGTCTGTCACCCGGTGTGTGAGGGTAATTGCCTCCAGGTACCCCGGCTTTTCACGGTCTCTTTTGTCCGCATAGGCAGGCTATAGCGAAGAAAAGTCTGCAAAAATATGCGGTACCTGTGAGCAATTACAGTTCAGGAGTAATAAAATCATGGAATTGCTATCCCTGTGACCAATTACGCGTGAGGTTGCTCGTCACGTACATATTCTTTTTCCCCCGGAGGAAATTATGACCGTACATGTAGCGGATCATCCACTTATCAAGCATAAGCTGGGTCTTATGCGAAAACATGATATCTCGACCAAAGATTTTCGGGATCTTTCTTCCGAAGTTGCCCGTCTTCTGACCTACGAGGCCGCCAAAGATCTTCCAACCCGGAGGAAAACAATTCAGGGCTGGGCCGGTCCCGTTGAGGTTGATGAGCTTAAAGGAAAAAAAATCACGATTGTTCCCATTTTAAGGGCCGGACTGGGGATGATGAATGGTGTAATTGATCTGATTCCGTCAGCCAAGGTGAGTGTCGTGGGGTATTACCGCAATGAGGAAACCCTTATGCCGGTGGAATATTATGTGAAAACAGCCAATGATATTGAAAACCGTATTGCCCTTATTCTGGACCCGATGCTGGCGACAGGCGGAACACTGATGGCCACGATTGATACCCTGAAAAAAGCGGGATGCAGAAGAATCAAGGGCCTTTTTCTTGTTGCCGCACCGGAAGGAATAAAAAAAGTGACCGAAGCACACCCGGATGTGGAAATATATGTCGCCGCGGTGGATGATCGGTTGAACGAGGTGGGGTATATATTACCCGGCCTTGGTGATGCCGGAGATAAGATCTTCGGGACAAAGTAATCCTGCAAGTCATTACAGTTTCTGTAATGACTTTTTTTTTGGGTAATGAGTTTTACAGGTTGCGGGCAAAAGAGAACGTAAAAAACCTGGATGCCTGTGAGCAATTACCAGCAAAGAATATGTGAATTTTTATTAGGGAGGTTGTTATTATGTTGTCCGGTGATTCGGCAAAGAGTGATTACAATTTTAAACTGAGCGACAGCCTGCTTGGTGCGCAGATGCTTTTTGTGGCATTCGGCGCGTTGGTTCTGGTACCGATACTGACCGGTCTTGATCCCAATGTCGCTCTGTTTACAGCTGGGGTCGGGACCCTGATTTTTCAAGTTATCACAAGGGGTAAGGTTCCGGTATTTCTGGCATCTTCTTTTGCCTTTATCGCTCCGATCATTTATGGCGTTCAGACCTGGGGAGTGCCGGCGACCATGTGCGGTCTGGCTGCGGCAGGTGGGCTTTATGTGATTTTGAGTTTTGCCATCCGTTTTTTTGGTTCTGATGTATTGCAGAGAATCCTTCCCCCCGTGGTTACCGGGCCGGTCATCATGGTTATCGGTCTGGTGCTTGCTCCGGTAGCGGTACACATGGCATCAGGACGGACCGGAGATGGTTCTGCCTGGCTGGTCCCCGGGAAAACGGCAATGATCATAGCCGGTGTCTCTCTTGTTACAACAGCCCTGGTTTCGCTGCTGGGCAAAGGATGGTTGAAACTCATTCCAATTCTCTGCGGTATCACTGCAGGGTATCTAACCTCCCTTTTCCTGGATTTCAGTGGTATTACTGCTTCAATTCAGGCATCATTTGATCCCGGAAATCTCAAGAACTGGACTGGACCTGTGCTTGTTTCCTTTAAGCCCCTGGCGGAAAAGGCCTGGCTCGCCATGCCCGCCTTTGTCCTGCCGGAGTGGAAATGGGAGGCGGTTCTTTTTATAGTACCTGTCGCCATTGCTCCGGCTATTGAACACGTGGGCGATGTTCTGGCAATAGGTTCAATTACCGGAAAAGATTATGTTAAAGATCCCGGCATTGAAAATACCATGCTGGGTGACGGTATTGCGACAACCGTTGCATCTCTGCTGGGGGGGCCACCGAATACCACTTATTCTGAGGTGAGTGGTGCTGTGGCATTGACAAAAGCGTATAATCCGGCGATTATGACATGGGCGGCTATTGCTGCAATCCTCCTTTCAATGGTGGGAAAGGTCGGTGCACTGCTGGCCACTATTCCCACCCCCGTGATGGGGGGGATAATGATCCTTCTTTTTGGTATGATAACGGTAGTGGGCATCAATACCCTGGTGAAATCCGGGGAAGATCTGACCACTCCCCGAAACCTGATTATTGTTGCGGTTGTGCTGGTCTGTGGAATCGGCGGTATGAAGTTCAGTGCCGGGTCCTTTGCCATTGAAAAAATTGGTCTTGCGGGTATTCTGGGGCTGGTTCTGAACCTTGTTCTGCCCGCGGAAAGAGAATAAACTGCCTTTCGGCGGAAATGAAAATGGAGTTTGAAAAATGGATTTCCCAATTAATCTGGGTGATTATGTTTCCCTGAAATTCGATCTGAATCAGGAAAAACTTACTGATGAGCAGAAACAGGTGCTCCGGAACAATATCGAGATTGTCCGGGACAGCCTTATCTTTTTTACTGCTCTTGCCAATGTCAAAGGGCTGGGAGGGCATACCGGCGGTGCTTTTGATATCGTACCGGAACTGCTTATTGTTGATGGTTTCATGAAGGGAAATCAGTCGGTTCATCCCGTTTATTTTGATGAAGCCGGTCACCGTGTGGCAATCCAGTATATGATGGCAGTGCTCAATGGCCATCGGCAGGCCGAGTCGCTTCTCCATTACAGGGAGTATGACAGGGGATACTATGGCCATCCTGAACGTGATGAGAAGAACGGTGTCTTTTTCTCTTCCGGCAGACTTGGACATTTATGGAGTTATGTGAACGGGGTTGCGGAAGCTGATCCGGGGAAGATTATTGTGATGTTCGGCAGCGATGGTTCCCAGATGGAAGGAGATAATGCCGAAGCGGCCCGATATGCCGTCGCAAGAAACCTCAATGTTAAGCTGTTTATTGACGATAATGATGTGACAATCGCCGGTCATCCCAGTGACTATATGAAAGGCTATGATGTTGAAAAAACCCTGCAGGGTCACGGTTTGAATGTCGATGCGGGGGATGGTGAGGATCTGGATGGTCTGTTTGTCCGTATTCGCCGGGCACTGGTTACAGATGGACCGGTGGCGCTGATCAACAGACGGCCGATGGCCGTGGGAGTAGCGGGAATTGAAGGTTCTCCCAAGGGACATGATGTTATAGCCGTTGACCTGGCGGTCGATTACCTGAAAAACAGGGGGCAGAGTAAAGCTGTTGAGCTTCTCACCGGGTACAGTACGGAAAAAGTGAAAGTTACTTTCCTGGGGTCGAGTTCCGAGATGGCTAAAGTCAGGGATGATTTTGGTAAGATCGTCTGTGAACTGATTGATGATCTGGAAAACCCGAAATCGCAGGTTCTGGTGGTGGATTCTGACCTGGAAGGATCCTGCGGTCTCCATCATATCCGTAAAAACCATCCGGAAGTGTATGTCCATGGCGGCATTATGGAGAGAAATAATTATTCGGTTGCCGCGGGATTCGGTTCTGAGGTCGGGCGACAGGGTATTTTCGGCACTTTTTCCGCTTTTCTCGAAATGGTTGTTTCTGAAATCACCATGGCACGTCTCAATGATGCCAATGTCCTTGCTCACTTCTCCCACTCCGGAATAGACGATATGGCTGATAATACCTGTCATTTCGGAATTAATAATTTTTTTGCGGATAACGCCCTGGCGGAGGGTGATTTAACCCGGCTCTATTTTCCGGCTGACGCCGGTCAGCTGCGCGGGCTTCTCAAGGCGATTTTCAACGATGGTGGTCTGCGTTTTGTATTCTCCACTCGTTCTGCGACTCCGTTTATTTTTACGGAATCAGGAGAAGTACTGTATGGAGATGATTATCAATTTGTTCCGGGACGTGATGAGATTATCCGTGAAGGAAGCGACGGCACTATTGTCACTTATGGTGAGATGGTCTACAGGTGTCTTGATGCAGTGGAACAGTTAAAAGATGAAGGGATCAACCTGACTCTTGTGAATAAAGCGACGCTTAATGTTGTAGATGAAGAAATGATCAGGAAGGCCGGACAGAGTCCTTTTACCCTGGTGGTGGAGAGTCAGAACACCAAAACGGGTCTGGGATCACGTTATGGCACCTGGCTGCTTGAAAGAGGATACAGTCCCCGTTATTCCCTGATGGGGACCAGCAGACCGGGACATGGTGGAATTGCTGAACAGCTTCCTCATCAGGGTCTTGCTGTTGATGATATAATGAAGCACATACGGACTATGCTCTGATTCAGCCCGACCTGGTATCAGGGGGACAGGAAAAAGGGTAATCACAAAAGAGGAGTTGTATCTGGGGGGGCCAGGTATAACTCCTTTTTTTGTGAAATTCCGGTCAAATTGGAACAATATTACAATTTCTTTTTTTCAGAGCAAAAAAGTTGCAGGGAACAGGCAGCTTAGGGTAGGTTGTTGAGTCGATAACAGATGTGGTATACTGGCGTAATTAATATGAAGGGCTTGATTTTATGATATTATCCAGTGTTCGTCCAGAAATGAGGATTTTTCTTGGATATTTAGATGTACGGAAAATTTTACTGCAGGCATATAGTTTATATTCCGGGGGTAGAATTTTTCGGGCAATACAGATATCGGGTAAAAAGACCAATTATGGACAGACACTATCTATGGATTAACAGAGCTTTCGTCGGTGTGAGCTCAAACTGAGATTATGGAGATGCAATGGAAGAGAAAAAAAGGAACCCTGAAGTAAAAAGGAGTTTTTTTTCAAAACTGACCGGCAATATGGGAATTCGCGGCAAACTGATGATGGCGTTTATGACCCTGATTGCATTAACTGTTGTGGTCATAGTCATAACAGTTATTTCCCAGACAGTTGCCCAACGAACAATTGAAGAACTGGTTCAGGTGCACGGTAAGGTTGCCAGGTTAAGTCTTGAGACGGATAAGACCCTGCGTGTTATGCAGAATTATGAAAAGGACTTCCTGCTCAATTACGAGGAAAAGGGCATTCAGGTGGCAAAGACTGAATATCTTGATCCTTTTATTGCAAAGGGTGGGGAGATCTATCAGACCCTGCACAGTATTGAAGAACTGGCAACAAACCCGGGAGATGCCGAGGCTGCCCAGTCTGTTATGAACTCCATTAACGAATACTTGATAGACTTCATGGGTATCGTCAATATCCTTGAACTTCGGGTTGACAAGGAGTTCGGTGAACTGGTCAAGCTGAATGAGAGTGTTGAGAAACTGGAAAAAACAGTGTCCATGCTGGGAAATTTAGCTCTTCAGGATGGGTTTTTCAGGCTGAAAACGGCAGTACAGGATTACTTGAGAATTTCAGATATAAAAACTGTTGAGAAGGTTGAACAGGAGAGGGAGACTTTCAACCGGCTCCTGAAACTCCCCGCCCTGGCTGGCACCGCCCGGGCAACGCTGGAGAAACAGCTTAAAGGATTCGATAAGTGGTTTACGGAAGTAACGAATACTGACAGGGTTATTGCCGCCAAGGCGTCCGAGTACGAAGATGCGGTCAAGCGGACGGAACCGGTTATAAAGTCATTTCTCAGTAACGCTGTCGCCAATGAGGCTAAAGCGACAGCCAATATGAAAAAAACTGCTGATCTTGTTTTGAAGGCAGTGATTGTTGTTGGTGCTGTTTCTGTTCTCCTGGCTGTTCTGATTGCCATAAGATTGTCCCGCGGGCTGACGGGACAGGTTAATCATATAATGGATCTGCTCGGGGAGATTGGCATGGGTAATTTCTCGGCACGAACCAAAGTGGTCAGTAATGATGAGCTGGGAGAGATGGCAACGACCCTGAATGCCATGCTGGATAACATAGCTACCCTGATCCAGAGCCAGGAAGAGCGCGATGCCATCCAGGAATCCATTATGAAACTCCTGGAGGAGATCAGTGCATTGACCGAGGGTGATTTTACAGGTCGCGCGGAGGTAACGGAAGATATGACAGGAGCTATTGCTGATTCCTTTAACGCCATGGCTGATCAGTTTTCCGACATTATCAGTAAGGTAAAAAAAGCAACAGAGTCTGTTGACCTGACGACGGAAGATGTTTCACAGCAGACCATGGCTCTGGCGAATAAAAATATCGAACAAGTGAAATCGGTCACCGAGGCTGTTGAGGCCATCGAAGATATGGTCGCATCTATTCGTGAAGTTGCCAGAAATGCCAAGACGTCAGCGGAGGTTTCCAAACGATCCCGTGCCAATGCCCAGGAAGGCGCCAAGGCTGTAAGCAGGACCAATCAGGCCATGACGGAGATTCGCGAACAGATTAACGAGACTGCCCGTTCCATTAAACGGCTCGGTGAAAGCTCAATGGAAATTGGAAATATTGTACAGATTATTGATGAAATTGCGGACAGGACTTCAATTCTGGCTCTGAACGCCTCCATTCAGGCGGCCATGGCCGGTGAAGCGGGGCATGGCTTTGCTGTTGTTGCTGATGAGGTTCAGCGTCTTGCCGACAGTTCGCGAAATTCCACAAAACAGATAGACCTGCTTGTCAAAAGTATTCAGACCGAGATTGCGGATGTTTCAAACAGGATGGATGAGAGTATTTCCAAGGTGGTTGGCGGCACAAAACTGGCTGATGGAGCGTATGAAAAACTGCAGGAAATTGATGCCGTTTCCAGGCAGCTGGCAGAACTTATTGAAGCGATTACTGCAGCAACCACCAGTCAGGTGGAAATATCTGAAAATATTTCCCATACAATGCAGGAAGTTGGTGAAATCAGCCGGGAATCTTCTCTATCTTCCCAGGATACCGCGGCATCCATGAATGTTTTGAGTAAAACCGCCCGTGATTTGAGGGATGCTGTTGAAATATTCAAGGTTGGGGAGGAAGAAGCGGCATAGGCAGTGGGTGGCTGACCGCTGCAGCTGTCTATGCGGCCAAGGCGTAACTGCACGAAGATGTGATAAAATCAAAGAGTAGTTGCAGAAGATACGGTGCCCCTGACCAACTTACACACTAACCACAGAGGTTGATTATGACCGAATCTCACATTGGTCCCGGTGAAACTCACACCAGTATGCTTGAGTATTTGAAATCCCTGAAGCTTTTGCGGAGTAATCTGGATCTGAAGATAAAGAACAACGGCTGTTTGGGTGAGCTGCAGATACGGGGTGGAGAAATTGCAGCGGGAAGATGTGGAGAACTGGTGGGAAATGGTGCAGTATTAACTCTTGCCGGACTCGGATCGGCAGAAATCACCTCTCTTGCCAATGAAGATAGTCCGAAAAAAAACGTTTCCTTTCTTTTCACGCAGATTGAACGACTGCTTCATCATTTTTCCAAAACTGCCTCCGGGGAAAACAGGCTGAATGAAAAGAAGTTACTGGATGAAGCGATTGCCCACCTCTATCAGTTTCAACGCAAGGAAGCAGGCACGAAACTGGTGAAAATTCTGCGGGCAAACCGGTTTTTCTATCCCGCCTGGTTATGGCACTCAAGGCTTATGACGCGTGAGGACTATATCCAGAAAGCATTGAATGAGGCAGGGAAATGGGGTAATGCCGATAACGAAATCAGCAGGGAAATTGAGAAGATTACTCCTCAGATCAGTGGACGGTCTGCGACGGTAAGACGATGTTTTTTCTGTTGGTCGCTGGTCCGTCCCGGTGAAAAACGCTGCTGCCGGTGCGGGGGATTCTTACGTATTTCAAAAACAAGTTTTGAACGTATTGATGCTTCCGGTGAGCTTGAAGAGGTTCTGCCTGTCTATGAAAAAGCATTTCGCGGAAATCCTGGAAATGCCCGCATTGCTTACTGTCTGGCGCTTGCCTATTTTTCACTCGAAAATATGGAGCGTGCAGGGCAGTATATAAATCTGGCCCTGGAAGTGGTGCCGAAAGAACCTTTGCTGTTGCGGGCAGGTTCTGTTTTATCCGGACAAACCGGCCGGAACCGCAAAACACAAAAAACACAAAAAACACGGAAAATACCGAACAAGACGCCGGCTCCACCTTTAAAATCGGGAGTAGCGGAAACAGAAAAATCAAGTGGTAAGGTGATACTTGTTGTGGAAGACAGCAGGACATCAAGGAAGGTGATATCCATGCTGCTTTCGCGAAAAGGCCATGAGATTATTGAAGCAACTACAGGGGAAGAGGCTCTGACCAGGGTTTTAGAAAAAGTGCCGGACCTGGTCCTGCTGGATGTTATGCTTCCCGATATGACCGGTTATGAAATTCTGCCTCTTCTGAGAAAGGACGTGGCCAATGTTCCTGTTGTCATGCTGACCGGGAAAAAAAGTTCAGCCGACCGGTTGAAGGGAATGAAATCGGGCGCCAGTGAGTACTTGACAAAACCGTTTGATCCAGCCAGACTCATCAGCGTTGTTGACAGATATCTTGAAAGTAAAATAACGCAGAAACAGAAAGATAAGAATGGCGGTGTCAAAAATGGGGCAAAGCCGGTTTTTTCCGCGAAGAAAACAGAAAAAACTTTGTCTGTTCAAGAAAAACAGACAGGTAAAAATGGAAAAACAATTCTTGTTGTGGAAGACAGCCCCACATCAAGAAAAGTGATTTCCATGGTGCTGTCCAAAAGGGGATATGGTGTTGAAGAGGC
This sequence comes from Desulfomarina sp., assembly GCF_054039375.1. Lineage (NCBI taxonomy): Bacteria > Pseudomonadati > Thermodesulfobacteriota > Desulfobulbia > Desulfobulbales > Desulfobulbaceae > Desulfomarina > Desulfomarina sp. Next base: position 10,107 of record NZ_JBPLBA010000233.1, read on the forward strand.
TGCTGACGGTTTCGAGGCGTTGAACAAGATGACTGCGGCCGTTCCCGACCTTGTTTTGCTGGATGCGATACTTCCGGATATTACCGGATATGAACTTCTGCCCAAACTTCAGAACATTGTGGGGGAAAAGGCAGTTCCGGTTGTCATGTTGACAGGAAAGAAAAGGTCTGTTGACAGGGAGCGGGGTCTGCGGGCAGGCTCGGTGGCCTATTTGACAAAACCGTTTAATCCGGAAAACCTTTTGAAAGTCATAGACAACCATGTTGGTTGAATGAAAAAAGCGCAGGTAATTATGTCTGATTTTTCTGATTTGGCGAGTGTTATCAGTAATGTTGATGAAAAACTCAGTAATGTCCGGAAGGAAATTGAGTCGACTGACCCGGTTATTATTCCGGAAAGTGAGGAATTGAAGAAATATCTGCTGGCAGGTGTCGGACCGTTGGGTGTGGCAGTGGCCATCGATAATCTCGCCGAGGTCGGTCCTCTTCCTCCCGTAACTTTTCTGCCCAATCTTCCTTCATGGATCCAGGGAATTGTTAATCTTCGGAGTGAAATTGTTTCTGTTATTGATTTTGTCGGTTTTCTGCAACTTCCCGTCGAGAGCATCTGTGACGGGAATCGTTTTATGGTTCTGAGATATAAGAAAAGAAAAGTCGGCCTCCGTATTGATCGAATCGCGGGGACAATAAAAAAAGGGGACTCCGAAAAAATTTCCCTGGTAGATGGTGAACTGGATAATGTGAAAAAAACTTTTTTCACCTCAGGTTTTGAATTTGAGGGTAAGCTCTATTACCACCTGAACGTGGCAAAATTTTTGACCTCACCCCGCCTGCTCGATTTCAACAGGATTGAAGCCGGTCGGTAAGGTCACCCTGAATCCGTGAGTGTCCGATTCAGGTTTTGATAATGTTCAGTGGCCGTAGAGAAATTTTTCTGGAGGAGTAACAGGGATGTCGCAGGTAGCTAAATCGGAACTGATGGAATTGTTTTCCCAGGAAGTTTCTTCGTATTTGCCCGAGATCGTGCAGAATATAAATGGTCTTGTTCCGGGAAAATATTCATCTGAAAGAATAAATGAACTGCACCGGCTCTTCCATAATATTAAAGGATCGGCAGCCCTGGTGGGCAGGAATAACCTCAGTGAAGGGGCAAGGCTGGTGGAACAGTTTTTTGAAAATCTGGTACTGAATGAACTGCCTGTTCCCGGGAATTGCGTACATGGACTGAAAAAGACGGTTCAGCTGATTGAAATGTATATCAGCAGGACGGATGATAATGGAGAAGACATTTATCAGCAGATTACGGAACTGTTTAAAGATCAGACTTCGGTCAGTGCTGAATCTTCTGTAAAAAGTGATGACCAGTGGCAGGTTTCCCTGCGTTCTCTTTTTCCTCTTTTTGAAGATCTGGCTGAATGCACTTCCGAAAATGTCGGAGATATTGAGCACAACAGAATTGTTTTCAGCAAGCTTGGACAGGCAGTTTCCATTGTTATTGCCTGTGTGAAAGCGGAGGGGCTTGCAGACAGATACAGGATTCTTAATGATTTTCACCAATTATTTCGGAAGGTGATTGCGGAGCCGGGAAATTATTGCAGAGAGGTTCCCGGTCTGATAAGTGATTTTCTGCAGTTTCTCGATATGATGCTGGAGCGGGAAAGCCTGGACGCGCAGTCGCGACTATCTGCCGAAACAGGAGAAGCCGGGGAAGATGATGTCTTTGAGAGCGCGCTTGAAGCTGATATCTTTTCCAGTGTGGACGGTGCTGATGATACCCTGGCCTTTATGGAGGAACTGCCTGAAACTGATTTAAGTGATGATGAGAGAGTGTCTTCGGAATCAGCAGAAGTTGATGAAGAGCAGCAGTTGCTCTTTGATGTTTTTCAGGCTGAATGTGATGAGCATCTTACAACCATCAACAGTTCCCTCAATGATCTGGAACGGGAAATTACCGAGAAGAAGGAAATAACCTCGGAACTTCGGGAAAATGTGAGTGAGATGCGGCGGGCTGTACATACTCTGAAAGGGGCGGCGGCAATGACCAGTGTCAATCTTCTGGCCAGGGCGGGGCATGTCCTTGAAGACATGCTTGACTGGCTGCATGATGAGGCGGAGACGATAGCTCCGGAAGATGTCGATATCCTCGCATCAGGAGTTGACGTGATGGAGTTTCTGGCCCAGAGCCCGGAAGCAAGCGAGTCTTCCCGTCTGGTTCGCTTTGAGGAAGAAATCAGGGGACATTTTTCACTTCTTACAGGGGAAAACGAACTTTCCGGTGAGTTTGAACCGGAATCAGTTCCGGTCGGCTTTGAAGACGGTGTCAGTGAGGAGGTTTCGCTGCCTGAAGAAACCGGGACTCTTCGGGTAAGATTGGACGAACTTGATGAACTGGTATCCATCGAGGGTGAGCTTGTTGTCGCCCGTGGGGCAATGGAGAGTATGCTCGATGAACTTTCCGAAACACTGGTTGAACTGGATAATGTGAAAAATAACCTGAGACGTAAATCCCAGGAGCTTGAATCCGGTTTTGAAGTGCAGTCTCTCTATGGTTTCAACCCGGTTGCCGCTGGCGAAGAACATGTTCCCGGGCACGGGGGAGACCTTGATGAGTTTGACCCCATCGAACTTGACCGCTATTCCCAGCTCAACCTGATCATCAGATCCCTGAACGAGATTTCAGTTGATGTGAATTCCATCTATTCCACCATGACATCGCTTGCGGGCGACCTGAGAGGGCAAGTTGGCAAGCAGCAGCTCACCATGCGTCTGATGCAGGATAAACTCATGCGAATCAGGATGACACCTCTCTCATCAATTTCCCGCTTTTTATTTCGCACGGTCAGGGATACCGCCAGACGGCTTGGGAAGAATGTCAATCTGAATATCATCGGTGAAGATGTATATATGGACAGGTTCGTCTGGGCGAAAATGATGGATCCCCTTATGCATATCCTCAGGAACTGTGTTGATCACGGGATTGAATCGACAGAAAGAAGAATGGAACTCGGCAAGGATGAAACAGGTTCCATTGTCCTTGAGGCCGAGCAGCGCAGCAGGTTTGTGGTGTTACGGATCAGCGATGACGGCAGTGGAATTGATCTGGACCTGGTCAGGGAGAAACTGAAGGCGGAAGGACTGGTGGATGCCCCTGAACTCCTAGATGATGAAGAACTTTTTTCCTGGCTTTTCCGGCCGAGTTTCACCACAAAGGAGGATGTTTCACAGATTTCCGGCAGGGGGGTGGGGCTTGATGTTGTCCGAAGAAATATACAGGAATTACGTGGGACGGTCAGGCTTGTGAATAGTCCGGATGGCGGAGCAGTTTTTGAATTTCAGATTCCGTTTACACTTTCGGTTAACCGGGCAATCATGATTTCCGTTGCGGGGGGATTGTTTGCCGTACCGCTGCAGGAAATTATTGAAGTCAACCATTTTTCCTTAGATGAGCTGGAGGATAAAGAGGTTGTATCGGTGCAATGGAACGAAGAAAAGATGACTGTGGAAAATCTTGGTTTCTATCTGCGGCCTGGGGTATCTCATGTTCGACCGGAAACAACCAGTGAGGGGATACTGGCAATTATTTTTCAAGATGCCGGGGGCGATCTTCACTGTGTTTCCATAGACAGTGTGGTTGAGCAACGGGAAATTATTGTAAAGGACTTTGGAAGCCATCTGACCCATGTTCACGGAGTAAGCGGGGTGACCGTTACACCATCGGGCAGCCTGGTTCCCATTCTTAACCTCTCGGAACTTGTTGAAAATGCAGTAGAACAACCCGATTCGGGGGCAGAGGTCCATACGGAACTGAACCTGAGCGAACCTTTGAAAGTATTGATAGTCGATGACTCCATCAGTGTGCGGCACAGTGTGGCAAGGTTGATTGAGAGCAAATCCTGGAAACAGCGCCAGGCTGTTGACGGTCTTGACGCTCTGGCGCAACTGGAATCGTTTATGCCCGATGTTATTGTCCTGGACATTGAGATGCCGCGAATGAACGGCTATGAACTCAAGAGTAACCTGAACAGTCACGGACTGTACCGGGATATTCCGGTTGTCATGCTGACTTCCCGTTCATCCGAGAAACATCGGGAGAAGGCAAGAGAACTTGGAGTGGAGCACTATCTCACAAAACCGTATCAGGAAGAAACATTTATCCGTCTGCTGGAAAAAATCGGATCAAAATAAACCGGCATGACCGGACGCTATGGCCGGGCCATAAAAAGATGGTGAAAAGCCCGACTGGGGCGATACAACCCTCAGTCGACGATTTCCAGATAAATTATGAAAGAAATACTCGAACTTGCGGTTATCAGGGCTGACTGTTCAACGAAGATGGGTGAAAATGTTTTCTGGCTGTTGAGCAGGAGTCAGATTGAATTTGTTCTCTCTGACCTTGAACTGGATGCGGCAGAAAATGGGCAGTTTGCCGGCCGTTACCGGGATATGGTTCTGCCGGTTGTCCGACTGGAGGAGTATTTTGGCTTGCTGGATCGGAAGGTGAGGAGGAAAAATAAAAAGAAATACGTTGTTGCAGGGGCGGTGAACAGGAAAGAAGAGCTGGTGAGGATAATTCTTCAGACTCGCCATCACGTTCAAATGTTAAAACTGTCGAAGAACATGCCTTCGTCTTTTTCTTTCCCTCTTCCCAGAAGAGAGAAGGATGTCCTGGGAATATATTCTCTGGCGGAGGATAAGATTTTGATTTTACCTGATCTTGTCAGGATAGCCGCCAGAATGACTGTGGATGGTTGAAGGAGCATCTTCATTGTCGGTAAGGGTTTTGAAAATTGAAAAAGTAATTGGTCACAGGTGCGCAGATTTTTGCAGGCTCTTTTGTTCGCTATAGTCTACCTATGCGGGCAAAAGAGACCGTGAAAATCCGGGGTGACTGTGAGCAATTACTCGAAAAAGCAGGTGTCTGGAGTGAATATGGCAATAAGCGAAGCGATCAAAAAAAATTGGATTGAAATACAGAAAAAATATAAGGTTCCCGTGAATGCCATTGGCGTGCAGATTAAGAAAAATGATAAAAAGACATTAAAAATATGGAAAGAAGAAGGTATTGATCAATATTTGAAAGAATAGATACAGGATGTATGAAAATGGCCAAAAATTTGATAATGATTGTTGAGGATAGTGCGACTGACATGCGGTTTGCGAGGTCGGTTTGCGAGGAAAACGGCTTCAGGGTGTTAACAGAAACCGATGGTGAAAAGGTATTTGAACACGCCAAAAAAGAGCAGCCTGATCTGATTCTTCTGGATGTGATTCTGCCGAATAAAAACGGTTTTCAGGTCTGCAGGCAGTTGAAAAATGATGATGCAACGAAGGATATAAAGGTGATTATCGTCAGTTCCAAGGACCAGCCAAGTGATAAATTCTGGGGGATGAAGCAGGGGGCGGATGAGTATATCACCAAACCCTATGGAGAAGATGATCTGCTGGATGCCATTGAAAAACTAATATAATTTCTTATGTTGCCCCATGATACACTCTTTCTTTTTTTTACAGCCTCCGTGCTGCTGGCCCTCACCCCCGGGCCTGATAACCTTTTTGTTCTCACCCAGGCCGCCCAGGGGGGGAGGGCGGCCGGCTTTGGTGTTACCCTTGGTTTGTGCACGGGGCTGCTTGTCCATACGAGTGCTGTGGCGCTGGGAGTGGCGGCAATTTTTCAGGCTTCTGCTCTGGCTTTCAGTTTGCTGAAATATATTGGTGCCGCCTACCTGCTTTACCTGGCGTTTCTTTCAT